>DNXU01000565.1 GCA_003505715.1 Cyanobacteria bacterium UBA8803
GCTTGTTGGACGCGATCGTGCAAAAATCTATAGGGGACGGAAAACTCCGATGTTTGTCCAACTTCAACTGATTCAGCATCCTGAAAAAATTTATAAAATTCACTAATAGGAACAACCAGTCCTTCTTGTAATGCTCTCCACAGATCAGCCGCCGTCTCTGCAAGGGATTTCTCATGTACGATAGAGAGCGTGGCTAGGTCAAATTGGTTGCCGATACAAGCGGATAACTTTAACACTTCCTGAGTATTTGGAGGCAACTTTTGCAATTTAGTTGCCATAAACTCAACCACATCATCGCTGACAGCTAGTGTCCTCACTCGTGCAATGTCGCACTGCCAATAGCCCCGACTAAAATCAAAAAAGATTAACCCCTCTTCATGCAGGGATTTGAGAAATTGATTGCTAAAGAAAGGATTCCCTTTAGTTTTGGTGAAAACCAGGTTCGTTAAAGGCACTGCACGATCGGGCGGACAGGAAAGCGTATCAGCAATCAGACGGTTTAGTGAAGACTGGGTTAGGGGTGCTAATGTAATTTGATTGACTGTTGCCTGAGCTTGTCGAATCTCATCTAACGTCAGCAGCAACGGGTGTGCTGGAAATACTTCATTATCTCGATAAGCTCCTAACAATAAAAGATGGCGAGTATCTCCGGAACTCATCAACAACTGCATCAACTTCAGAGAAGCCGAATCTGCCCACTGCAAGTCATCCAAGAAAATCACCAGGGGATGCTCTTTGGTGGCGAATACTCTGATAAACTTTTCAAATAATAAATTGAAGCGATTTTGGGCAGCATTCCCTTCTAATTCTGGCACGGTTGGCTGCTTGCCAATTAACAGTTCTAATTCAGGGATAACCTCAATAATTACTTGAGCGTTTTCACCCAAAGCGGCCAAGATTTTAGCTTGCCAAGCGGCTAAAGAGGCAGTACTTTCCGTAAGCAATTGCCGCATCAAATTCTGAAATGTCTGCACCCAAGCCGAAAAGGGAATATCGCGCTTGAATTGGTCAAATTTCCCTTTAATGAAGTAACCTCGTTGCCGCACAATCGGTTTGTGGACTTCCGAAACTACGGCTGTCTTCCCAATCCCAGAAAAGCCTGCCACTAACATCATCTCGGTGCTGCCAGAGCTAACTCTGTCAAAGGCAGCTAACAAAGTTGTAACTTCTGTTTCCCTGCCGTACAGTTTTTCGGGAATCACGAAGCGTTCTGAGATATCTCTTTGTGCTAATTCAAACAGAGCGATCTGGCCTTGGCTGGAGTATTGTTCTAAACATCTCTCCAAGTCGTAGCGCAACCCAAAAGCTGTTTGATAACGTTCTTCTGCCGTTTTCGCCATCAATTTCATCACGATATCATTCAAGACTTGGGGAATAGCAGGATTGATGGCGAGCGGGGGAGTTGGCTTTCTCGCAATATGACAGTGGATTAATTCTAGTGGGTCATCCGGCTGGAAGGGTAGTTGGCCAGTGAGAAGTTCGTAGAAAGTTATTCCTAGAGAATAAAAGTCGGTGCGGTAATCAATACCCCGATTCATCCGTCCTGTCTGTTCCGGAGATATATAGGCTAGCGTCCCTTCCAACATATTGGGGTTAGTAATCTCCTGGTTCTCTCTCGGTAACAGTGAGGAGATACTGAAGTCAATTAGTTTTACCTCTTTGGTTTGGGGGTTAATCAGAATATTCTGGGGCTTGATATCTTTGTGAATAATGCGGTTATGATAGAGTCCTTCTAGAGTTTGAACAATTTGCAGCGCTATATGGAGAAATTCCCTTAACATCCCAGGCGCGGTAAATGGGAAATTGTCCCCATCACCTAAAGAGGTGAGGTACTCCGAAAGGGAAACGCCTCCAAAGTCCTCCATCACCAGTAAAAAACCATTGCGGTAGGTTTCTAAACTCAGAGGCTTGACTACTCCCGGCAAATCGAGATTCTTGCCAATGGTGTACTGATTGCGGAACTGCACTAGTTCATTGAAGGTGGGATACTCACTCAATAGCAGTTTGAGTACCACTTCTGTTTGGTCTGACTCTCTCATCCCGCGATAAACATTGGTTCTTGAACCAGAATAGAGTTGTTCAATGATGCGGTAGTTTGCCAGGGCAAGTGCAGTATCTCTCATAAGCTGGGACAGTATCTAAAATTGATAGTCGAGACTGGGAACGGGGAACAGGAAATAATTTTCGCTAATTTACCATTTTTGAGAGTATAAAGTTTAAATGCGTAACACCTCAGCTTCAAGCCCATCATAACTAGGAAGTTGTGCAAAAACCACTGACAGGTTTGAGAAACTTCCTAAGTACGCGATCTAACTCTGCTGCTGTGTTCAGCGCGATCGCTCTCCTGGTTCTGCTTCAGCGGTTAGAATTACCGTTTTTTTTCACTAAGCGATCTACTTCTGTTTGAGAACCACCAAAGTAATATCATCAAACACCTTTTGTGCCCCAATATGCTGCCGCAAATCTTCTATGACTGCTTGGCGGATTTCTTGTGGCGATCGGGAACAATTTAACCGGACGATTTCACATAACCGTTCTAGTCCATATTGTTGGTGATTAATATCACAGGCTTCCGTAATGCCATCGGTGTACAATACCACCACATCTCCCGAATTAAGTTGCACTTGTTCGGAAGCAATGAAATCCGCAATCTCCTCATCTAAGCCAATCGGAAAACCGAGATTCATTGTATCAAAGATCTCCACTTGACCTCCAGCACGGACTACAATTATTTCTTCATGTTGACCGCTGATATTCAGAGCCCCATCAGCATAATCTAAAAGAGCCAAGGTCAGGTTTTTATTCGGATTAATCCGTTGCACATTACTATAAATCGTGCGGTTGAGAATATCCAAAAATTGCACTGGATCGGTTTGGTTACTCTCTTGGAGAGTCCGGACGGCAGCTTGTGTCATTAACATCACTACTCCACTTTCTAATCCATGTCCGGTGACATCGCCGATGCTAATTTTCACTTGGCCATTCTGGTGGATTACATCATAATAGTCACCACCGACTTCATCGGCTGGTTCCATGAAACCCGCGATTTCTAACCCTTCAATTGCTGCTAACTCCTCCGGTTTTGGTAAGATCATTTGTTGCAGTTTCCGCGTTACGTCTAACTCGGCACTCAGGCGAAGATTTTCCGCTTTCAGGCGTTGATTGAGTGCCATAATTTCTTGATTGGCTGCAGCGAGTTGGGCGGTACGTTCTTTAACTTGTTCTGCCAGGGTGTGATTATATTCCGCGATTAATTTCTCGGCTTTTTTGCGTTGGGTGATGTCCTGAAATGCTGCGATCGCATAGACAATTTTACCCGTTTCATCCAAAATTGGTGTGGTGGAAACTTCCAAGGAGATAATTTTATCAGGTTGGTGCAGCTCGATATCGTCAACCTTAACTCGTTCCCCAGAGAGCGATCGCACGATTGGCAGTTGCTCGGTGGGGTATAACTCTTGGGTGCCAGCCCGATAAACGCGATACGCCTGTGATAATTGCTCAGTTTTAGCTTCTGGTAAAACGTTTATGCCTAGTAACTGCTGTGCCGTCTGATTGGCATAGTAGATTTGTCCAGTCGGTTCGTGAACGGATACGCCTACGGGCATCGCGCTTAAAAATTGAGTCAGTTGACTTTGATTTTCCTTGACCTCTGCATAGAGTTGGGCATTGGTAATGGAGATGGCGGCTTGCCCAGATAAGATATTTAAGACTTTCAGTCTGTCTGGAGTAAATGCCTTGGTGGTTAGATTGTTTTCTAAGTAAAGGATGCCGATGAGTTTGCCTTGATTGACAATGGGGGTACACAAGACAGATTTAGGTTGGGCAGTGATGATGTAGGGGTCAGCAGAAAATGTGTTTTCAGTGCTGGCATCATCGAGTACCAGAGTTTGCGATGTGCGATAGACATAGTTGATCAGAGTGACAGGAATCTCCTGGCTTTGTTCGATAGGAATTGATTGTAATACTCTTGTTTCTTTTGTGTCACTGATTCCCGTTGCTTCAATTACCAATTTGCCTGCCTTGTCTAAGATTAAAGCGCCTTTTTCTGCGCCCGCATTCTCGATAACAACTTGCATTAAAGTGGAGAGTAGCTTATCGAGTTGAATTTCCCCTGATAGCGCTTGAGATCCCTTAATAATTGTGGCAAAATCCAGCAGCCCTGATAAATTACCTGTTGGGGTAACAGCGATGGTTCCCGCAATCCCCTGCGTAAGTGTTTCCCCGCTCGTTGTTTTGGTTTGTTGAGTAAGAATAGGGGCGAGTAATTGGGAATAGCGTTGTTCTAAATCTTCAACTTTTGCCTTGGCTCCCCAGCGAGCATAGCAGTAGTAAGCATTTGTTAGGTAAGTTTGGGCAATTGTTTGTTTGCCCCAAGCCAGATAGAATTTGGCGGCGAGTTCGTTACCGAGGGCTTCTTCGTTGAGGTACTCCTGCTCTTTAGCTCCGGAAATTGCTTTCTCATAATAGTTCATTGCCTCAACATTTTGACCCATAACTCGATGCCGTTCAGCTTCTACTAAATAGAATTTGTGCAAGAAATTCATCGGAGCATGAACTGCCCATTTCTTCAATTTTTTCTGATTAGCTTTTACCTTCAGAAAGATGCGCTCTCGTTCGTATTTAGGAGCGGAACTGTATACAGCAAGCCTGACCAAAGAATCATAGAAATAGCCAAAAGGAGTAAATAACAATCCCGGTAATTTGTCTATATATTTTTCTGTAATATCGGCATTTTCAAGAGCTTGATCGTATTGGCCAAACAGATAACATAGTTTCATTTTGCTGAAATGTACGTAGCCAATTGCAGTTGTGTCATTGGCTTGCTGATGAAGCGGCAACCTAGTCTGCTCATTGTAGATTTCACCGATTAAATAGTAGGGATTTTCAGTGTGTCCCCTCAAGTTCAAGACTGTCTGCTGAAAGATTTGATGGTAATTAAGGACTGTTTCTTGCTTAATTTGAGATATGGCATTACCGTAGGTCGCCATATCTTTTTCAACCTCTCCCAGTTCTTTGCCGATCAAATACGAATGTTTACACTTTACGTGTATAGCATAGGCAGCATATTCTATATCTCCGGTTTCCAGTCCCGCCGAGTAAGCCTCTAGCAAAGGGTTTAATGTTTCCTTGGCGTGTTCCTTCCAGTGCCTTGTCAAGGTATTAACGACATGAAATGTTCCAGCTTTGATTTCTTTGGCATTGAACCGTTCAACTAGACTTATAGCCAGTTGACCAAATGAATAGCCATTCTCAATGTCTCCCACTATCCCACAGAGGATGGTCGCGTACCACGCATAGGCAAAAGCAGACAGAGGAACATTGCCATGCTTGAGAGATAAATTGACCTGTTGGAATACAATCAGCGGCATCAATTGGGGAGCAGTAATATAGGCAGGGGCCGCTATACTGGACATGATACGCATTGCCGAGCAATTGATGGGATTGGTCATTGGCGGCAGTTCAATTAAGTCCGAGGGATTTTTCCCAGCTAAAGCTAACTTCGTCCGCTTCAGACTCAGCCAAAAATCAAATTGGTTTGGCTTTTGAGGAAACTTCACCCCCAACAGTTTCAGAATCTCTAGCGCCATCTTGACAGCTTCGAGGAGTTTATTCTGCGATTGATAGGCTTTGAGTTTAACTTCATATACCTTGACTTTGTCCAATAAGGTACTAGCTCGTTCTAGCACAATATCTGCTAATCTCTCCATCTGCTCAAAGTCACCGCTCAGGAAAGCTGATTCTGCGGCTTCTTCATGCAGAGCTAATATCAGTTCGTACTGCTGCTGCCAGCTAGAAGCTGCTAAAAAGTCCATCCCTACAGTTAAATATCTAAGCGCAGCAGCATAAGCTGTTGATCCCTTCGCTTTACGTCCAGCAATCAGATTCAACTGAGCTAGCTCCTCTCGCTCTGTTGGGTTGGTAATTAATTCCACCCCAATATTCAACTGGTTAACAATATCAAAAATTTTTTCTTCTCGTTCCTCTTCGGTTGTATTGCTCAATAGCAGTCGCCCAATCTTCAAGTGGGTTGCCTGTTTTTGGGATTCGGGAATCAGAAAATAAGCC
>DNXU01000369.1:0-5304 GCA_003505715.1 Cyanobacteria bacterium UBA8803
AACATTTAGAAGAATTAATGGCGGGGTACGTCCTTGACAACCTCAGTCCTGAAGAAGCTGAGGAATTTGAACGACTTCTGGCACAAAATCCTCAACTTGTTACAGAGGTAAATCGTTTGCAGGAAGTACTGGAAGTGTTGCCCTATGCTTTGCCTGAAGTAGAACCTCCACCTCACCTCCGTGAAGCCATTCTTAATGCTGCTGCCGATCTCAACCGCCAAGCACGACGAAAATGGTCTCGTTTACCGTGGGGCCAAATCATGGGCAGTGCAGCTGCCCTATTCGCATTGGCTTTAGGATTAGATAATTACCGTCTACGGCAAGCCCTTAAAATTGCAGGGTTAGATAATTACCGCCTGCAACAAGAGATCCAGAGTATACAGCTCCAGAAGAGTGCGATCAATGTACTGCAACAGCCGAATACCCGCCTTTTCTCTCTCACAGGAACTGATAAAGCTCATAATGCTTCAGGAAGCATCATACTCAATCTCGATCAACGAAAAGGTGCGATCGCCTTTCAAAACCTCCCCGCTCCACCTGCCGAGCGCATTTATCGGCTTTGGGCAATTGTTGATAATCAAAAGATACTTTGCGCAGATTTTAGCACAAGTCAGCAGGGGAAAGTTTTAGAAGAATTTGCCATTCTGGCTGATGCTTGTGGTTCTCCCAAATCAACCTTAGCTGTTACTTTAGAACCCTCTCCATCACCTCCACAACCCGTTGGCCCACTTGTCATGCTGGAAAAAAGCTAGCGTGGTGAAGGCAGTTCCCTACTTTCACCAAAAGACTTATTCAGCCAGCCCTAGATATAACTATTAACAATTACAAGTTAAATTCGTTACAGCCTTCAGTAAAACATCCTACTACTAAAGGCTGATGACTTTATTCCTCTGAATTTATTTAATAATTCAGGATTCACACCAATTGACAAGTAAGTCTCTATCTGTAGTTGCAAGTATTATTACTGCACCTACAGGTAGAGGTTTTGTGCGCTTCTTATATCTGGAATTGCTTCTACTCAGGAGTTTTGCTAAATGGCTACCTCTCCAATATTCAAACAATTCTGTCTGACGCCTGCTATCATCTTTAGCTCATTTTTTTGCGCTTTAGGTTTACCTTTCTTGATTTTTGCTGCTAAACCGATACAAATCAACCTGCAAGAAGAACCTGTTTTTCAGGGTGAATTAAAAGACTTTACAGTAGCCTATTTTTGCTTCTCTACGTTGCTCAGTTTAGCGGCTTGTTGTGGTTATATCACCGTGATAGGCTGGAAGCTGTCGGCCAGCAAATCAGCGATCGCGGCAAAACAGTTGTCTGATTTACAGCTAAAATTAAAAACCAAACAAGCTGAGTTAGAAGAATGGGAACTCTTACAATTCAAGAACCAAACCACTGGACTTAATCTTTTCCTAGAAGCAGACGGCAAGGACGAGGTGCCGATACCCTCCCCCAAGGAGGAGAAAAATGTAGACCAAGGGGAAGAATCAATCATTGTCATAGAAAAAGAGATGCCAATCTGTCAGCCCTTGTTGATCGATTCCTCATCCTCCATTTCCTATGTCCCATCCCGACCACCCGCAGTCGCTTCTTTGCCTGCTGCCCAAATGTTCTTAGCCTTTAAGCAGAAGAGTGCTACCAAGCAGTCCTTCTAACTCACAATCGGGGAAGAGGGCATGGGGAAGAAGAGCTGGAGGAGCCAATTACCTATTCCCTATTTTTAACCTAGATGATCCCACCAACGAAAAGCGATCGCCTAGGTTTATTGTGCTGAGGCGATCGCTATTTCCTAGTCTGAATGTTAGATGGCAGAGATGTTCCAGTGCAACGCCTCTACAGCGAAATCATTCAGGCGAATTATAGCCATAGACTACTAGTAAGTTTCAACGTGCCAACGGCCTGCTTTCTTCATTTCCCTCTGGTAATCCGACCAGTTCAACCCTTGCTTTTCAGCTTGAGCTGATAGAGCTGCATCAATCCCATCTTCCATACCTTTGAGACCGCAAATGTAGGTGTGGGTATTGTTTTTCTGAATCAAACTCCAGAGTTCTTCCGCATGTTCGGCAACTCGGTGTTGGATATACATCCGGCCACCTTCTGAGTTTTGCTGTTCCCGACTGATCGCATAGGTCAGCCGGAAATGATCGCCAAACTCCGCTTGTAGCTTCTCCAGGTCTTCCTTATACAGAATGTTTGCCGTTTTAGGAATCCCGAAAATTAGCCAAGCGAGACCTTTAAACTTGTAATCATCGTGCTGCTCCTTGAACATCCGCCACAGGTAAGCGCGGAACGGAGCAATTCCCGTACCTGTTGCCATCATAATAATGGTGGCGTTCTCATCGTTGGGTAACAACATTTCCTTACCCACCGGACCTGTGATTTTGACATCTGCTCCTACCTCCAGGTTGCACAAGTAGGTCGAGCAGACGCCGAAGACAGTTTCACCAGTTTCTGGGTGCTTGTACTCGAGTTGTCTGACACACAGGGATACGGTTTTGTCATCTAGTCTGTCACCGTGGCGGGTAGAGGCAATCGAGTATAGCCTGAGCTTTTGTGGCTTGCCTTTGTCATCCACGCCGGGGGGGATAATGCCAATACTTTGGCCTTCCAAATACCGCAGATCGCCGCCAGAGATATCGAAGGTAACGTGACGAACAGTGCCAATTCCACCTTCAGCCACCAACTCGTAGTTATCAATGCACTTACCGATAAAGGGTTTGTTGGGGCGGTATATATTGACGGGAATATCCGTTGTCTCTTTTGTTTGAGTCATAGGCTGACTTTTAGTTTCCGATGTGGTTTTTGTTGGTTCAGCTTTGGTTGTAGCTTTCCCATTCACCCCATTGGCAGCACCCGTCACGGACTGAATACTGATAATTTTGCCACCCATGCGGTTGATCCGCTGCATCTCTTGATTCATCCGGCTATAGGGCACTGTGATAAACACGCTGCCACTTTTACGGATTGGGTAACCCATCTTGTCAGTTTCTGTATTCTGACGTAGACCCACCACTTCGTATACAAACAGGCGATTGCCGAATTCCGTAGCGTTAGGGGAATTAGCAGCCGTGTTAGGACTGTGCATTGCTCTCAATAATCTCCAAACCAATCGTTACGATATGTTACTCAGACTTGTCCTTGGCACCACAAGCCCACTCCACTGTTGGCTTCGACAGAAGCTCAGCAGATCCGAAGAACGTACCATCTGCTTAACATTGTAAAGCTAAGCACAGTCGGTGTATAACAACTCTTAAGGGAAAGGGAAAGACAACTTAAGCTGGTAGGAGGTTACCGAGTCTTTGATTTAAAAACTGTCACAGGTGAATCAATTCGATCATAAACATCCCGCTGGCTATCCCATCCCAGCTTGACTCAGGGTTGGGTGGAAAGCGGGGCGGGGTCTCTATTTACTTGCCGCTTCCCCATGGACGCCTATTGGGTTTTTGGGCGATCGGGCAGACAACCTACAACTATTAAAGTTGGGGGAGTTGGAATTTGATGTACCCAATATGCAAAAATCACCGTAGCATAAGTACTGAGCGGTAGATGCTGTTTCGGATATTAAGTCTTGTAGCGGCAATCTCATTTTGGTAAAATCCACTCTAAGCAGCTGGTACTAAATACTTACCCCCTGTTTGGCTAGAGTCTTCCCTATGGGGAAAACTCAAACCTGTCATGCCTTCGTGATAGGCGATCGAGCCAAAACAGAAACGGACAGGTTAACCCTGGGCTTAGGATTTGGGTTGCTAAAGTTCTTTATAAAAATAGGTTTTGCGTTAGAGGGAAGATATGACGACTCAGCTAGATCGCGTGGTGTTAATTGCTGTTGCCGGAGACTCGGGATGTGGTAAGTCAACGTTTCTAAAACGATTGACAGACCTGTTTGGCGAAGAGTTTATGACGGTCATCTGCTTAGATGACTATCACAGTCTCGATCGCAAGCAGCGTAAAGAGCAAGGTGTAACCGCACTCAATCCCAAGGCAAATAACTTTGACCTGATGTACGAGCAGATCAAAGCGCTCAAAAATGGTCAGACCATCAACAAGCCAATCTACAATCATGAAACCGGCGAAATTGACCCACCAGAAAGAGTTGAGCCGAATAAAGTTATCGTGATTGAGGGCCTTCATCCCCTGTATGATGAGCGAGTGCGATCGCTGGTGGACTTCGGTGTTTACCTTGACATCAGCGATGAGGTCAAAATCAACTGGAAGATCCAGCGGGATATGGCAGAGCGGGGTCATACTTACGAGGATGTCCTGGCTTCCATTAATGCTAGACGCCCAGATTTCAGCGCCTACATCGAACCCCAGAAGGAATTTGCTGATGTGGTAATTCAGATCTTACCCACGCAACTTCTCAAGGACGATAAGGAAAGCAAGCTCCTGCGGGTACGCTTGGTTCAGAAAGAAGGTGTGGAAGGCTTTGAACCAGTTTATCTATTTGATGAAGGGTCAACTATTGACTGGAGACCTTGTGGCCGCAAGCTAACCTGTGCTTACCCCGGCATCAAACTGTTCTATGGCCCAGACACCTACTACGGTCACGACGTATCCGTCCTGGAAGTTGATGGTCAGTTTGACAATCTAGAGGAGATGATTTATATCGAAAGTCATCTCAGCAACACCTCCACGAAGTACTACGGAGAAATGACCGAGTTATTGCTCAAGCATCGGGACTATCCAGGCTCTAACAATGGCTCTGGTTTGTTCCAGGTTCTCGTCGGTCTCAAAATGCGAGCGGCTTACGAACGCTTGACCTCTAGCCAAACCCAACTGGCAGCTAAGGTGTAATTAAACCTATTACTTGTCACTCTTCGGAGTGGAGTAGCACGCGAGATGCCGCTAATGGCTCTCGCGTTTAATATATGGGGAGGGGTCTCTTCCCCTCTCAAACCTGTCGGCAGCTAAAAATTTTATGAGAGTTCTGATTACCAGCTTTGTGGTTCTGTTTGGCTTAGCGCAATTTTACCAGTGGCTCGAACATTCCACTTTACCGTTGCCGATGTTAATTTTAGGTGGAGCCTTATTAGCGATCGCTTCCAACTACGGCAAATCCCCCGGCTGGCTTTTCTCCCAACAGGAAACCGAAGTTAAGGGCAATCGAATACAGACCCCAAGCATTGATAGCATTACTCCTACAACCAACTGGGCAAATCTCCATCCAGCTCCACCAACCTCAGTATCTCCACCCCCTCGCTCCATCTCTTTCACGATTCATCGTGGGAATCAACCACAGGGAATGGGGAATGGGGAATGGGGAATAGGGAATAGGGAATGGAGAATAGGGAATGGAGAATAGGGAAT
>DNXU01000369.1:5431-8099 GCA_003505715.1 Cyanobacteria bacterium UBA8803
AACAAACAACAAACAACAAATATCCCTAACGTCCAAGATTGCGCTTCATCTGTTCCAACTCAGCTTCCGTTTCCCAGCGTTGAAACTGCTCCTCTAAGGGGTCTACCCCACTGAAACTATGGCGTTGAGGGTTCTGGTTCCAGCCTGCTGTCTCCCAGTGGGACTGAGTTTGGTGGCTGGTACGGTTGGCTTCTTCTTCTTTGGCTTTAGCTTTGAGTTGTTGACGACGGGTTTGAATTTGACGTTGTAGTTCCTTGGCTTTGGCAATTCGCTGTTTGATACCTTCCATCTTGCCCCAGTGCTGGTTGCCTTGATGCAGCAGGGTTGCTTCTCGTTCTTGAGCTGCTCTAGCTAGATCTTCTCTGCCGTGGGACTGAGCCTTGTTGACTCGCTCGTGCCAGCGCTGAATCTCTTGGGCGATCGCTAAAATTTCGTCTTGCGATCGCTTTTCCTGGAGTTGTAAGTCCGCAATTAACCGCAGCGTGTCCTCTTCTTGCTCTCGCAATTGTTCCTCTAGTGCCTGTAACTCTAGATGGGGATTGTTGCGTAAAAATTCATCAAGGCGGTTTTCTAGAAAGCGATTGACATCCTCAAATAAACCCACTGTCGGCACGCTCCTTGTAGTCCAGTGTCTACCTTTGTTATACCTTGACTTTTAAAGTAGGGATGAGGGATGAAAAAGAGTTGTCAAATCTTATCAGCGTTTTGTAAGGGAACTAGATAGATTTGAACTGGCTGTTTGCGCCCTTTCAGCTGGACAGTGCCGATAAATTGGGTGGGAAATTTGCCCTGGATGTGTCGGTGGGTTTCTTCAGCAATCAGAATCCGGCAAATTCCACCATCCAGGGATTTGTCGTAACTTTCTAAGCGTGCGGCTATGTTAACGCTATCTCCAATGGTTGTGTAGTTCAAGCGTTCGCGAGAGCCTACACTCCCAGTGACTACAAGGCCAGTGGCAATTCCAATGCGCATGGCAACAGTCGGCAGTCCCTTTTCTTGCCATTGCTGATTGAGCGCTTTTAGTTTAGCTCCCATATCCAGCGCACAACTGACTGCGGCACAAGCATCTTTGGCAATCTCTTCCCGTTTGTTGCTAGGGATAGGAATGCCAAACACAGCCATTACAGCATCCCCAATAAATTTGTCCACCACGCCGTCATGGTCGAGAACGCTCTGAGCCATAACATTCATATACTCGTTGAGCCAGATCATCAAGGTTTCTGGCTCAGTTTGCTCGGTAATAGTGGTGAAGCCTTTTATGTCGGTAAACAGCACCGTTGCCGTCAGATTTTTTCCCAATAGCTGTCCGCCTTTGAGTAATTGGTTGCGATCGCGCCAAATGGCTTGGGCTATTTTGGGAGAAACATGCTGTCCCAAAAGATTCATGACAGCTTGTCGATCTTCGCTCTCCGTGTAAGCAATATAAGCCGTGATTGCCACACCAGACCCTCCTAGAGCGAGGAGTACAGGAACTATGGGGAGCCACCAACCAGCTAGGAACGCTAGGAAGGAGCCGATCGCAAGAGTACTCCCTACTAGCACAATTCCAGTCATCCTGGAATGGATGTGGAGTAACCTACCCCCCACCGTTGCGCCAACAAACGACCAGAGGAAAATCCATAACCACTCACCAGGTTCAGACCAAACATGGATCAGCGGACGCCCTTCAATTGCTGCGCTTAAAATCTGGCTGGTAAGGTCAGCATTAAGTTCTACCCCAGTTGGTGCGGTGAAAGGACTGTTGCTGTAGGGGGTAAAGACCCGATCTTTCAGGCTTTCTGCCGAGGCACCAATCAAGACAATGCGATCGCGCATGAGATCTGTCGGGATTCTACCCTCTAGCACCTCGGTCATCGATACGGTTTGATAAACAAAACATTTGCCTAACTTACCCCGACAGGAATGGTTGCGAAAATTCAACAATATCTGGTATCCGCCCGTATCAAGACCGATATAACCCCCATCATCAGGTTTCATGCGGGTAAATACAGCCTTACCCAAACGATACTTAAAATTTGCGGCGTCAATCTCCTCAAGGGTAATACCTTTAGCTTCTAGATAAATCAAAGCCAGCCTTGTGGCCAGACTTTCTGTTGTTTCACCATTCTTGAGGGTGACAGAAAGCAAGGCTCGACGCACCTTGCCATCTGCATCAATCACGGTATTCACCGCACCAACTTGATTTAACTTCCTTAACGCTGGCGGGGGGGCGATTGAATCACCATAGGCATTCCCAACAACTTTCTCGCTACCTATCAAGTTAGGCGTAGACTCAAAAACATCCACCAACGCTTCATGACCTGGTGGCACCGATAAATCTCGAAACAGATTCAGGCCAATGGCTCTAGGTTGTTGTTGTTTAATTTTAAGGAGTAATTTAGCCAAAACTGCATCAGAAATCGGCCATTGTCCTGCTTTCCTAATATCCAATTCATTGATTGCTACAATTACAATACGCCGATCGGATGGTTCCAACGGACGGAATCGAAAAAATTGATCCAAAGCTGCCCATTCCAGTAGCTGCAACGTGCCAGTCAAGCGCAGGGCAATGATTAATCCGGCTACAGTAGGGGTAGCGATCAATACTCCGCGCCATTGCCCCAAAAACTGTTTGAGTTTTTTGTACATCAAATGAATGGGCTATTGGTTGTTTGTTGTTGGTTGTTGG
>DNXU01000369.1:8213-16659 GCA_003505715.1 Cyanobacteria bacterium UBA8803
AACAACAAACAACAAACAACAAAAATTTTACAAACTACAGCAATCTACTAAAGGTTCTTGAGAAATTTTATCCAGTTTCACGGACTCTGACTTCAGCAGTTGGTTCCAGATAGATGCTAGGGTTGAGTTTTCAGGTTGAGAGCGACGGAGATCGGCTAAGGTGGTTAACAGTTCCTGCCACATGCCATATTCGCCGTATAAGGCGGCACGCTCTAAAGGTTTCGCATTTTCTAAGGCATTGCTAACAGCTAAGTTCGGTGCAGTACGCTTGACCCACCCATAAACAGAAATATCGTCAGAGCGTTCATCAGAATCGCAGAACAGGGTAAAAGACCACTGATAATCTCTGCCAATTTCTAAAGGCGGTTGTTCGGTTGGGAGTTTAACACTAACAATACCGGAAACCTGTGGCAGGCTGAATGTTTTGTAGTAAACCTCACGCGGTTTATTTTTATCAGTGCGATCGATTAAGACAAACTCAGCTATTTGAGCTAATGTTGGCGGAACGTAAACAAAAAATGTTGGCCGCTCTGCCATTGTTAACCCCTGGTTGGTAGAGGGGAGTAAAGGGGTAAGGCTCGAACTGCGCTGGTCTTTATCTTGATAGCATTTCCCCCTACTTCCTGTAGTCCCGCTTTGCTTGGGTTCTCCCTGACCTGGAGGAGACTTAAAACGAATTTGGACTACATCTCTTAGAGATTGCTGGCTTCCGGAATTAACAGGCTCAACCTGCGCTTGGACTTGGGTGGCAAAAAAGGGCAAGATCGATAATTCTAGAGAGAGGGCAACTGCCACGGTTGCTAGACATTGAGGATACTTATTATTAGCCATGATTTAACTTTTGTTAATGAAGGATTGTGTATGTTTCAAACGGCAAGGCTTATCTACACCAAAAAGCCTTACCTACATTAAATCTTCTGAGCAGTCATTAGTCATTAGCCCTTAGCCCTTAGTCCTTAGTTAGGTTGGCTACATAAGCCATGACTCAGGACTAATGACTAAGTAGGCAGATAGCAGTTCCTCCCATCCCTTAACGCCTAGTAGACTTGCACGCCCAACTGAGATGGGTAAAAAAGCAAGTCTACTATTTTTAACGGTAAGTTGGCAGGGGAGCGGATCAAGACTTTTGTCTCTTGTAAAACATTTCGATAGATTGACAAAATCCTCCNNGAATGCAAAACTCTGAGAAGAATTGATAGGCAGGGCGTTTTAAACCTAGGTTGAGAAGGATTAAAATGCCTATAAGATATGAATTTTGTAAAGTTAGCCAGCTAATCTGATACGGCATCCTTAGCCTTTATTCCCACAACCTTGTTTGAGTGTGTAGACCTTGCGGCACGCGAAAACCGTGCTGTTTCCCCTTTTTAAACGACCCAGGAGGCAAATGCTCATGAAGCCAGTTGCCAAAGGTATCTGTTCATTGCTGACTAGTGCCCTATGCATTACCGTGACTGCACCGTTTCCGGCATGGGGACAATCCATTCAAGTTGCAGGTGATGGTACTGATACCCTTGTTACCCCTTCCGGCAATCAATTCAATATCTCAGGCGGTATCCTGTCGGGAGATGGAAAGAATCTATTTCATAGTTTTGAGCAATTTGGACTTTCTACTGGAGAGGTTGCCAATTTTCTGTCTAATCCTAACATTCGCAATATACTAGGGCGGGTGGTTGGGGATAATCCCTCCGTAATTAACGGCCTGATTCAGGTCAGTGGGGGGAACTCCAATTTATTCTTGATGAATCCTGCCGGAATTGTCTTTGGCGCGAATGCCAGCCTCAACGTGCCTGCCTCATTTACCGCTACAACAGCTAATGGTATTGGTTTTGATGGCGATCGCTGGTTCAATGCCGTTGGTCAAAATGACTACCAGAAATTAGTTGGCACACCGAATCGCTTCGCCTTGGACGGGATGCAACCTGGAAGTATTGTCAATGCTGGTAATCTAGTAGTTGCCCAGGGACAGAATTTAACCTTACTGGGCGGTAGAGCGATCAATACCGGGCAACTGACTGCACCCCAAGGAAATATTACCATAGCGGCAGTTCCGGGGAAAACTTCAGTACGGCTCGGTCAAACTGGACAGCTGCTGAGTTTGGAAATTGAACCACCAAGGGATACCCAAGGGCAAATTCTCCCGATTACTCCTTTGGATTTAGCGACTTTGCTAACTGGAGGTGGGGGTGTTCTGGAGACTGGATTGAGTGCCAATCCCGACGGTACACTGCTGCTAACCAACACCAACAAGATTGTACCTGCTGCGGGGGGGGATGCGATCGTTTCCGGTAGCCTCAACGTATTTGGCCAAACAGGGGGTACGGTGAATGTTTTGGGCAATAGAGTCGGACTCTTCGGTGCCAGTATTAATGCTGCGGGTATGCAGGATGGTGGCACCGTGCGCCTGGGTGGAGAGTATAAGGGTCAAGGCAATATACCGAATGCATTTCGTACCTATGTCAGCGGGGATTCTGCGATCGCTGCCGATAGCTTGCTAACTGGTAATGGAGGCCGAGTTATAGTCTGGGCTGATGATACTACCCGCTTCTTAGGCAAAATTACAGCTCGTGGTGGTGTTGGTGGTGGTAATGGGGGATTTGTTGAAACATCGGGTAAAACTAGTTTAGATGTAACAGGGGCTAGGGTTGATGCTAGTGCCAGTAACGGGCAACCTGGTATGTGGTTGCTTGACCCCAGTGATATTACAATCTCCACCAATGGCTCCACATTCGTCAATCCCCCCGATCTTTTTGCTCCACCTACTAATGCCAACATTAATGTCGCAGATATTAATCAAACCCTCAATGATGGAACCAGCGTCACTATTACTACAGCCGCAGGTAGTGGTGGTACAGGTGACATCACAGTAATGGCTCCCATCGTTACAACAGCCAACTCAAATGTCAACCTGATCCTGAATGCGAATAATAATATCTTTTTTATAGGAGAAGGCAAAATCCTTGGTAACAATAATACTTCTAATGCCTTCCTTAATGTCACGTTATTAGCAACAGGTACGATTCAGACTCAAGACATTTTTTCAAACGGTGGAGGTATTATTCTTAATAGTACAGGCGGCACCATTGAAACTGGAGGTGGAACTTTAGATTCTAGTGGAGGAGCAATTGATATTTCTGCTCCTGCTAGCATTACCGCAGGTGCGATAAAAGCCGGTACGGGGATTATCCGTCTGACTAGCAACGAAATTGACTTAATAGGAGGAGCTAATTCAGTACAAGGGAGCAACATGATTCGGCTCCAACCTGTTACCTCCACTCAAGGATTAGCGATCGGTGGTGCTAGCGACACGGGTATTGGTAATTGGGATATCACAGCAACCGATATAGCAGCTTTAGATCGAGGGAGCTTTTCCAGTATCAGCTTCGGACAGGGAGCGAGCGGTTTAGTCAGGCTGGAAAATACTGGCGACCTCACGATTATTGATGATGTTAAAGGGACGTTTGACTTAACCCTTACTGGTGGCACCAACAATATCACCTTTGGAGATGCATTGCTGGGCAACCTGACAATTAATAGCGCTAGTAGCATTACCTTGAACGGCAATATCACCAGCAACGGTAGGATAGACCTGCTGGCGTCAGCTCCCGTCACCTTCAATGGGAATACCGTGCTGGCTGCCGATGCAATTACCGTAAAAGGAAATATTACTGGGGTTAGCGGCAACCTGACCCTGGAAGGGAATCAAACGATTACCACTAGTAATATTACTAATCCCGGTCGAGCAATTACTATTACTAGTAAAGGCGGAGAAATCAATACCAGTGCCGGGACGCTCGATACTAGCTCGACTAATAATAATGGAGGAGCGATCGCCCTTTCTGCCCCAGGTAATATTAAGACGGGTCAAATCATCACCCAAGGTAACAGCAGTAGTGGAGATATCAGCTTAACCAGCAACAGCGGTACGATTGAAAGCCTCACGCTGTCTGCATTTAGTACAGGTGGGGATAGCGGTGATGTCATCCTCAGTACCGCAGGCAACATTCGCATCACTAACGTCATTACAGCGAGTGGCGGTGGTAAGGGAGGTAATATTCAAATCGAAAGTAGTGCAGGCAGGATTGAGGGGGATGAATTTAACTCAGGAGCTAGCAATAGTATTGGCGGTGATATCCGCCTGACAGCGAAAAGCAGCATCAGTACAGGTCAACTGCGATCGCGCTCTCTGTTGGGGAATGGCGGAAATGTCGGCCTTAACGTTGGTGGTGATATTCAAGTCCACGCCATTGATACCCAAGGAGGGGGAACTGGGGGTAAGGTAGAGATTACCACTCCAGGGTTATTGCGAGCTACAGGTTTCTTTACCGATGAGAATAAAACCACTGCTAGCATTTCTACTAGTGGCCGCTCCGCAGGGGGTGCGATCGCCATCCGTCACGGCGGAGCAGGAGTAACTCCCTTTACGGTGGGTAATGCGGGCACAAATGGCACGGCTGCTGCCATTACCACGGGTAATGCTACCCCAGAACAGACCATTACGCCAACCCAACAGTTTCCCTTCACTCACAGCCAGGGGGGGATACAGATCATCTCTGTAGATGAGCCTGTCTCCCCTCCCCCACCACCACCACCAGGTTCTCCAACGCAACCACCACCAACAGAAACTCAGAACCTCTCTGAGTTACTCGTCACTCTCATTGGCAACCAAATTGGAGCTGAAACTCAATTAAACCGCACCGACGAGACCTTTTCCTGGGCAATTCCTAATGAAAGCCTATTGAGTGGCTCGATTCTTACTATCGATGCTAATACCCCCCTGAACGAGTCTCTCCTTACTCCACCTGAGATTGACCAACGGTTTGAAAATCAATACGAGAACTATTTCGGCAAAAACCTTACGAATAAACAAGTGTCCGTAGATACGATGCGGAACATGCTCAAAACCATAAACGCTGAAACTGGCACTAAGTCTGCCATTATCTACGTTCTCTCCCAGCCGGACTATTTGCAACTGGTGATGGTTGTGCCAGACGGCTCCCCCATGTACCGAGTGGTTCCCGCCGCCAATGCTAAAGTCTTGGAGCAAACTTTGAGGGAATTCCGCAATACCGTTACCAATTACCGACGCCCTACAGCCTACCTCCCACCAGCTCAACAACTCTATCAGTGGATAGTTGCTCCTCTCCAACCCCAGATTGAAGCACTAAACATTGAGACGCTAATTTTTTGTATGGATGCTGGCTTGCGCCTAACTCCCGTCGCCGCACTGCACGATGGCGAGCAATTTCTAGTGGAAAAATACAGTCTCGGATTGATCCCCAGCGTCAGCCTCCTCAATAGCGATTACAAATCCCTAAAAAATGCTCGGGTTTTAGCCATGGGAGCCTCAGAATTTCAACAGCTACCTCCCTTACCCGCAGTACCTGAGGAACTGGACATAATTACCCAACAGCTGTCGTCCGGAAAATCTTTCCTGAATGAAGAATTCACCCTTCCCAACCTCCGCATCCAACGAGAGCAACAGCCGTTTGAAATCTTGCATTTGGCTACCCACGCCAATTTCCGCTCCGGCTCTCCCAGCAATTCCTTCATTCAGCTATGGGACAGTCAATTGAGTTTGAATCAACTAGGACAGATGAGTTGGAATCAATCCCCCCAAGTCGAACTGTTAGTCTTGAGTGCCTGCCGCACGGCGGTTGGAGATCTGCAAGCTGAGATGGGTTTGGCTGGGTTAGCCGTACAGGCTGGAGTCAAGTCTGCCCTCGCCAGTCTGTGGTCTGTCAGTGATGGTGCCACTTTACTGCTAATGAGCAAATTCTATGAGCAATTGAGCCAACCGGATGTGACGAATAAAAGCGAGGCACTGCGACAAGCGCAAATCGCAATGCTGCGGGGGCAGTTACGGGTCGAGCAAGGTCAGCTGATCGGATCGGGATTGAAAAACTCTATCTCATTGCCGCCGGAACTCGCAGGGTTGGAAAATCAAGATTTGAACCATCCCTACTACTGGGCTGCTTTTACTATGATTGGTAGCCCATGGTAGTAACTAATTCTTAATACAAGGTAGAAGCGATCACAACATTATCACAATAATTAAGTCTGTTTACTTATTGGCAAGAGAGGCACTGTCTCAATCTGTAACGCATGGGCAACTGCCTAAGTCTGGCGTCCCTGAAATTCTCGACCAGCGTGATTGAGATCACGAACCCCAACGTCTAGCCTCACGCTCTGGCTAGAGAATTATCACGGGTTTTGAGCTATGCCATTACTGGAATTTGTGGGAAATAAGGTGAGTATTAAGATAGTTCAGCTTAACATCTTCAAGTGAACCTAGAACTCTTGGGAAATTAATCATGGCAGTATTAACAGATGTTTGGTTAGACGAGTGGGATGCCCAGATCTGGTCGCGTGACCGTGAGGGAGATGTCCTGTTAAGTAGATGGGAAGGGGATTCCTGGTTAGATGAGTGGGACGTAGATGCTTTATTAGGCGACTGGCAGAAGTTTCAAGAAAATCTGGAAGAATTTGTTGCTACATCTCAGGCATGGGAGTAGGAGACTAAAAAAAACGATAGCGATCGCCATTGCTAAGATTGCCATGGCTAATACTGGCAAAAATTTCCCGGCCAACCTGCCGGAAACTCCGTCATTAAAAGATCCTGCTTCAAGTGCAGCTCGAAGTTTGTGCCCCCAATCGGTGGGGGGTAGGGGTATTTCGAGTGCTAATATGCTATTCCCCATAAACCGTCACGATAACTTTTCGCTGGCGCGGCTTGATGTCACATTCGAGGTGAAAAATTTGTTGCCAGATTCCTAACTCTAGTTTGCCATTCCGTACAGGTACAGTAAGGGAAGACCCCAGCCATGTAGCTTGGAGGTGAGAATGGTCCTTTGCCATCATGCCACATCTGCTCGTGTCCGTATTCCCGACTCGGTGGAATCAACCGATTTAACAGTTGGGGTAAGTCCCTTTGCAGTCCAGGCTCAAACTCAATCGTACCAATCGCCCCCGTACTACCAATATTGAAGATGTGATGGGTGATGGGTGATGGGTGATGGGTGATGGGCAAAAAATTTCTGACCAATTACCGATTACCAATTACCAGGTATTATATTTACTTATCACAGTTCCGGGAGAGCCAAAGTTTTTTCTGTTGAAGAAGCTAATTTTACTAAGTCTTGGTCAATTCTTTATCAACTCCTTACACCAAAACTAGCGACAGCTAGCCTTAGAGTTGGAATACTAGAAGGAGAGTAATTGAGAACTCAAAGGTAACAATGATGTCTTCTTCATCCAAAAACCAGCCGCTTCCCCTCAAGGATCTAGAAGAAAACCTTGTAGAACTGCTTGCCAGATGCCGCCAATTGCGAGAGGAGGCACTCAGAAACGCAGATACTGAGGTGTTACCCAATCGGGTAATATCGAATCCGGTCTCATCACCCCCTTTTACTGCCTAGTCGTAGAGACGTTCCACCGGAACGTCTCTACAATCTCTACAGATGATGCTATTACTAAATCAGGCGGGGGTCTAAAGCATCTCTTAGACCATCTCCGAGCAGGTTGAAGGCCAAAACGGTTAGGGTGATAAATAAACCAGGGAATAAGATAGTCCAGGGCGACGATAAAGAATAGCCACCCTTAAAAGCATCAGACAGCATTGTGCCCAATTCGGGAGTAGGAGGTTGTGCGCCCAAACCTAAAAAGCCTAAACCAGCTGCTTCCAGGGTAGCGGTGCCAATAGCCAGAGTAGCCTGTACCACCACTGGCCCCAAGCTGGCTGGTAAGATGTGATGGAAAACAATCCGCGCTGGTGTGGCACCGAGGACTTTTACGGTTTGTACAAAGTCTTGCTCCCTGAGGGATAGCACCATACTGCGGGTTAGCCGGATGAAAATAGGAACTTGCACTACACCAACGGCAATCATCACGCTGGGAATGCTAGGGCCAGTCACCGTCACGACGGCGATCGCTAAAAGAATTGAGGGAAACGCCAGTAGGATATCAGTGCCCCACCCAATTAGCGTATCTAACCATCCTCTAAAATATCCAGCCACCAAACCTAACAGCAAACCGAGGCTCAGCCCCAATCCCACCGAAACCAAGCTGATAAACAAAGAAGTCCGCAACCCATACCATACTAAGTCAAGGATGTCTCGTCCTAGCCCATCCGTACCAAACCAATGTTCGATGCTGGGGGGATGCAAGCGAGCTGCATAATTGCGGTCTGTAGCAGGTTCGTAAGGATTGATAATCGGTGCAACTAGAGCCATTAACATCAAGGGGATCGTTATCGCCAAACCCATCTTGCCAGAAGTCGATTGCCAAAACCGTCGAAAAAATAGGGAAAGGGAGGAGGGAGAGTGGGAAGAGGTAGAAATATTTTCATTCCTTCGTTGTGAGCTAAAGCTCATGATGCCTACCAAGATATAGCAATTCTTCTTCAGGTAAAATACATTAATTCATCCCCCATCCCTCATCCCTCATCCCT
>DNXU01000369.1:16722-23218 GCA_003505715.1 Cyanobacteria bacterium UBA8803
TCCCTCATCCCTCATCCTTCAAACAATAAAAAAGCACCTTAACAAGGTGCTAGTACAAAAGTTAACGGAGACAATATTTTTTCATGTAACCCGATGTACGCGAGGATTCCTGGCTCCAGCTGCGGCTCCAGCTAGCGATGCGGCCAAACCCAGTAAGGAGCCTAGGAAAAATGACCACAATCCTTTCGCAGCATTATCAGCAATGGCGCGAGCTTGATCGGCAGTGATGTTAGGCGGGTTGTTCGGCACATTTACGCTGCCCTGCTGAGTTTGATTGATAACTTCTCCAGCATTAGAAGCGGCAATACCAAAGGCACCGCTGACGCCACTTGCTAATAGCCAAGAGCTTAGTGCCAAAGTCGTTGCCCAAAGAATTGCACCGTTGAGAAGAGCTGTATTGCGGTTCATCGGGCCGCTAGCACGAGCTGCCACCCAACTTCCTATAAATAGAGCAATTAACAAACTGATGATAGACCAAATTCCGACACTGGTGCCGACGCCAGGTGCATTAGAACGAGGTGCTCCCGATCCAGCCAGGAAACTAGATCCAATCGCAGCACCGAAAGCACTTAAAAGCAATTGAGTCGCTATAGCAACTACCAGACCTGAAAAAATCGGTCCCCACCGAACGCGATCGTGATACTCAACCACTTGATTAACCATCGGTGGATCGGTTACCACGTTATCTCCAGAGCGATTTACGTATGTCATAGCCTACTCCCTTACTTGCTTCCCTATCTAGTAGACGATACTTTTCCTAAAGTTAAGTCCGTGAACATTAATCTAGAGCAGCAGTTTGAAGTATTCCTCTACCAGTCGAAGGAGTTCGTTTCTCTGTCATTGGGCATAATCCTAAGCATCCTCAAATACCTAATAAGCTAAGACATGAATCGCAAACTAACCTATCCGTTACATCCGTTACCCAATCCGTTGCCAACCATGACCAACAACCAACCACCAATAACCAATCACTTTTTAATCGGCCCCCCCAGTTCCGGCAAATCTACCCTAGCCACTTTTCTCACTCAACTCGACTCCAACACCGTTATCATCTCCACCGACGCTATCCGCGCCCAACTTTTTGGTGACGAAACCATTCAGGGGGACTGGTCAGTGATTGAATCAGAAGTATTGCGCCAAATCCATCAAACTCTAGCTGCTAAAAAATCTGTTATTTACGACGCTACTAATGCTAAACGGGAATGGCGCACTGCTTTACTCTCTCAAATATCTGGTGGAAACATCCAATGGTTAGCTTGGCACCTAAAAACGCCCCTAGAAACCTGTTTGTTATGGAATCAAAAACGCCATCGCCAAGTGCCACCATCCGTTATCACAGAATTTTACCAAGCCTTAAACGATGTGCCCCCTCAACCAGCCGAGGGATTTGTAAGCGTTTATTCAATCAGCGTTATGCCAGATGGCCTGAACCTCGTCCAAGTTCAACAGCAGTTTGAGGCATTTTTTGCAGTAACATAGTCTTTTTTTTAACGCAGAGGTAACCGCAGAGGACGCCAAGAATAGATAGCCTTTGAATTATTGACTATTGGTACAAGTAGCTGTATAATGTAGGATTAACTCAAAATCTCTGCGGATTAGTGCCAGCTCTTTAACCCATTTGTTGGCAGCTGCCATCGCTTCGGCTTCTTGCTGATGAGCTACAGCAATTTTCTGCTCTAGCTCTCCGTAAACTTGTCCTTCAAATTCCCAGAGTTGGGTTTTAATCCGATCTTCTAAATGTTTAGCGATCGCCTGAAACTGGCTGGTAATATAGCGGTTTATATCAGCCATTTGTTTGAGACTTTGTTCTTCCTGTTCTAGGTCTGTTGAAACGAGCGCTGTAGCGGCTCTCAGGAATTTGCCAACATGGCTGATAGTTTTGGCAATCCCCACTCTCTGCCAAGAGTTAAACTGAAAACTGACAAATTTGCCAACCCTTAAAGTCCCGCGATCCCTACTACTGCCAACTTCCCCTGATGTAGTTCGGGTGATTGGTTTTACCCCAGCTGTCTCAGCGATACTTCCCAGCCAATTTGCTTGCTCTTCAATCCGCTGCTTCTGGAGAGCAGAACCCGCATCTCGTGCAGATCGTTGAGTTTTCTCCAGATCGGCTCTAAAGATACAGACGAGGTTGCCGTGCAGCAAGTCTTCAATCTTTTGTTTTATGGCTGCAACGGCTCTATTAACAACAACAGCCATATCTTGTCCCGCTTTTTCATAATGCTTTTGTAGATTTAGTTCCACTTGCTGGTTAAGCTCTTCAAAATCTAGATCGCTCCCTACAGCGGCGGCAAGAATGGTTCCTTCCCTAATCACGGCTGACGACATCCCTAAGAGTACAGTTTGAACTTTGATGCGCAAGCGATCGCGTTCTTGGCGTATCGTGCGAGATAAACAGCTGAGGATTTCTATAAATGCCGAGTCTTGGTTAGAGTTGCGGGTCAAACTTAACTGAGCTTCATCTACACAGCTTAAGGCAATGCGGATGGGTGTGTCGAAGCGAGTTAGGTAGCCACGGTATTCTACAAATTGATTGAGGATATCGATAAAGGCGGTGAAACGGCTAACTTGCAATAGGAAAGTTTCACCTGTATCGATGCCTTCACAGTAGTCTTTAGCATCGATAAAGCAAAGGGGGAATTCATCGAGGCTGTAAGGGTGAAGTGCCTCAGCCAGACTTTGACGGTAGTTAGCAATTTTTTGCTGCTCGTCTCCAGCTTCATCGGACATTTTGTTGACGACGAGCATCATTTTCCAGCGATAGCCTTTACCATAGGCTAACCTTTTGAAATTTTCGACCGTAACGGTATCAAACAGCATTGAAGTCAGACAGAAAATCAGTAAGTCAGCTTTGGCAATAGCTTCGTAGGTAATCTCATCATGATCTCGACGTTCTGTAAACAGTCCTGGTGTATCGATGAGTTTGATCCCATGCCAGTTGTAACTCTCCGTTTTTTCCGTAGTCATATCGGCATCAATGCGGATATCCCGCCGTCCAGTCAGAGCAGAAATAATCGAGGACTTACCCGCACTATACTGCCCGATAACGGCGACAGTGAGCATACCTTGCGTCCGATATGCTTTTAATTCATCTCGCAGCTTTTGGCGAATAGCAATTAGCTCCCTATGATTGACCTGAGCCAGCAATTTATCGAATTTTACACAAGTACGAGTGAACCGAGAAGCAACAGCAGCAGATCTGAACGTTTGGCGATCGGGAGTCATTATTTTTAAATCGCAAGTTATTGGATTCTATGCAGGTAAACTTCCTCTTGGAGAATTCGATTCATATCGGTTTGAGATAGCTTATTTTGAACTTCAAATTTGGTCTGAATATCAAAGCGATATCCAAAATTTCGCTTGACTTGGGTCAGCGTTTTGTTAATTTTCTGCTCGGTCAGAGGTTCGTAAATACCCATGCACCAATCAACAATTCGCTTGCCATAGGCGATATTAAGAGCCTGTGCCGTCGCTTCTAATTTTTTTTGGGGAATGTCCAACTGCACGACAACTGACTCTAATCCTTGGATTAATCCATCAAAATAGTTGTTAATACTCTGACTAGCATAACCATAATAATCCTGGAAGTTTACCGTTGCCTTCTCCATAATTTCTCGCTGGCGCTCTTTAATTTGAGGAGTTAGTATAATGGAGACTCTTTGCACGGCGAAACGGCGTTTCTGTTCGCGGTTTTTAAAAATGCCAATCAGGCTGTTGATGATAAATGCACCCATCATTATGGTTTTATTCACGGGGGGAACTATAGAATTAATCAGGGTTTTTGATATTCTCATAAAACTGCCCCCTATTCGAGCCAGATTTTGTTCGTAAAGGTGCGATTCTTGAGCGGCAAAATTAAAATTAGTGCCACCAAGCTTAGCAATCATTTTTAATTCTTTCCCAATGGCATCAATTGCCTCTTGCACGTCCCTATTAAAACATTGGGTGGTTTTTTGATAAGCAGTTTGCAAGCGATCGTCAAAATTGATTGATTTAATCTTTAGCTCCCAATTGCGCTTTAAACTTTCTTCATTAAAATTCCAATTGTCTGCGGCGAATTCTGGCAAGCCATTGAGTAGTTCTTGAAAAATCAAGGCAATTTGCTGCTGCAAAGCTTCGAGATTATCATTGCCAGCAGCTTGAATTTGATGTTGCACTATTTGGCGGTTATGTTTTAGGGTTTCTATCAACTGTTGATAGATTTGAATTTGTTGGGTTACCCATTGAGCAGGGCGTTCGACGGAACAGACTGTAGAACCGAGCAGTGTTTGCGATCGCCGAATTGCCCCATGCTTAACCAAGGACTCGCGGATGGAGTCCAGAAAATCCTGTATCCGACTGGCCTTAAACAGTTTGTCTTTATACTCTTTGTGTTCCGGTTCGCTGGCCATCTGGGCGGCAAGGAGCATTACGGGCACAATCTCGAAGTAGTCGTTGGCATAGTGTTGCTTGGCGTAGCGGTGGATGCGCTCGATATGTCCCCCTAAACCACTTTTTCCGTCCATCGCGAATAGTTTGTTGGGATCGTTTAAGAAGTACTCTAAACGTCGAGAGTCTCGCAGGTTATGCTTGACGTTCAACAAGATAATCAGCGGCTTGGCTTTTTCTTTCAAGCGTTTTAGAAATTGAAATTCCGTTTCTTGGATGCTGTCATTGGTGACCACATAACAAATCACATCCGATTCTTCGATAACGCTTTGGACAATTTCTGCATCGGTTTTGCTATCGGGAGCGCCAATACCGGGAGTATCAATAATGCGAATGTTCTTCCACTCATAGACTCGATTAAAACGAGTCGTGCGCTGTCCCCCCGCACCGATAGCTTCCCAGCCGCCCCCTGTAATAATGGCATGGAGAGTGCTTTTGCCTGCTTTGGTTTTACCGACAAAGGCGATGCTGAAATGATTGAGAGCGCGTTGCTTAGCCTGTAGCGATTCCCGCAGCAGCTCGATTTCCTTAATAATGTCAGCGCTCAGAGCCTCCTTAGTCATCTCCAGTTGCTTGATCGCTTCCTTGGCTGTCATCGTCTCACCTTGAGAGCTTATTTGGTTCTGGATTTGCTCGAGAGCCAGTTGGATGGTTTTTTGTAAATGGATCAGTGCTGAGGAGGCTTCTTGTAGAGCAACTTCTGTCCACTTGTAATCTTCTAGGGCGATCGCCGCACACTGACGGACTGCGCGATCGTAGTCTGGCCCTGTTAAGAGAATTTCCCGTTGCAGTTGCACGATCCGCCGTCCCACAGCTTCAGGAGCGAACTCTGCTAACTTGGCTACCAGGGCGCGTGACAAGATGGATTCAGCTCCCCTGAGCAAACGGGCACCGGCAGAAAGTTTTGGTTGGTCACTGTCGGTGCCAATGGGACGATTTGTACTGAAGGCTTCAGCTTGGGCGAGTGTTTCTTGAATTTCTCCGGCAGACCACTTCCAAACCCGTGCGACTTGCTCGACCATCTCCCGTTCTAAGGGTGAAAAGGAACCGTCAACATAGGCTACTGCCAGGATTTGCCTCATGGCTTCACTGTGTTGTTCTGGTGGTATCCTGCCAGCGACTTCCTCTACAGAGAGTCGATGTTCGTCTTGGGCGAGAATTTTCTCCATTTCTGCAATGGTGTTCTGTCCCGCTTGGGTTTGGCTGGCGAGTTCGTGTAATGCTTTCGACTCTTCACGATGAATCTGTCCATCGGCACAAACCATCTGGGCGATCAGGAGAAAGCAGCAGTCTAGTGGCTGTTGGGATATTGGGGTTGAGTTCGGCATCTTTACCTTCTGGTAAATGCTGGATGTCGGGGAAACCATATTGAGGAAAGCACGAATGGCTCTTATACACAGTTCTCAACTTAACCATTGCTAACCGGAACTCTAGCTGAGATGGCCTGCCCCTACTGTATATTTCGCAATCTCAGCCTTATTCCTGTCTCACGGCTATTCCTGGGCGAACGCCACTACAGGACACGACATGAAACCTTGCCCCTCACTACGGGCTTGCTACCAGCTCGAAGCCTATGACAGTGGCATATTTGAGTGGTTCAACGCCAAGAACGCAAAGGGTAACGCCAAGGGCGCAGAGTTTTTGGGGAAATTGTCTAATAATTCCGGTGCAAGCAAAAACTATATTATAGGATGTTGAGGTTAGCAATTGGTAACCCTTAAAAAAGTATCCAATATAAGGTCGAGTCGCTGTTTCAATATACTGGTGCTAACGACAATATAACTTGACTCGCCCTGAGTGGCTTGATGCCATGACTAGCACCTCTAGAAATGTTCAAAGCGGGTCTTGAGCTTGTGGGTGATAACGGCTGTCAAAACTGCTCCAAGAGAAGCTGAAATTGCTACTATTTGAGCATTAGAACGATCTATGACTATTGCCAGAGCTGCCAGAGCGATCGCTAATCCCACGCAGGTTTGTTTGACTTGCTTGGTTCTCTGATACGCTCTATTGCAAGAACTACACAATTCGGTATGCCGCAAATACTTCTGTGCCTTTACCGAAGTCTGCT
>DNXU01000369.1:23226-35635 GCA_003505715.1 Cyanobacteria bacterium UBA8803
CGTTTGGCTCGGTTTTAAGGTCGTATAGCCGCGATAAAATGGTAAAGAAGAGCCGAACCGATCCAGCCACTTGCGATATTCTATCGCAAAGGTATCGCATGTCGGTAGCGGTGAATAGACTTGTTTGATGGTTTGTCCCAACCGCTCAACTTCTTCTTCTTGTCCTAAAAGCTGTGGCAAATCCTCTTGTAAGATTTCATTCTGTTTTAAGTGAATCCACCATCTTGGCATCAGTTTTACTTGCCAAGTCACAAAGTTGCGATAGCTGCGGGTAAGAATCCGGCATCGACCTTTACCAATAGGAAAGAAATAAAATGCTTGTCCAAAAAACCAACCTCGCTCTGGAATTGGAAAGTGTAAATGGGCTAAGCTAGGAACTACAAAATCAAGGTTTCTCCAGGTTTGATTTGGTTGCTTTGTTTCTCGAAATCTGCCACGAAACCCCCACCCGGAACTTTCGATGACTTCCATTTCTAAGGGTTGGGCTTTTTGTCGGTTACCCTGGTTGCCATGATGAGTAATATGAATATGAGCCGGGTCTAACATGTGTTCTATCACATAGCTGATGTCGCAAGGCAGTTCAGTAATTTTATCTGAGCGTACAAACTCCGGCTTGTCCAAGTTAGGGATCGTCGGGATGCAGTCTTCATGAGCCAACTCTGCTTCACCAGGCCACATCCAAATGATACCTTGGCGTTCTACAACTTTAAACGATTGCACGCAGGTATTTACAGGAATTTTGGCATCAGCTGGTAACTGAGGAATGTGGAGGCATTGACCCTCACTGCCAAACTGCCAACCGTGGTACAAGCATTCAATTTTGCCATCAATTATCTGTCCTGCCGATAGTTTAGTCCCACGGTGAGGACAGCGATCAGTTAAACAGATTAGCTGTTCCTCTTTGTTAGCGAACAATACAAAGGGTTCGTCGTACAAGGAAAAGCTATACGGACGGTTGATGGGTAAATCTTGCTGAAAGCAGACGGGATACCAGCCGTTTTTCCAGTTAAATTCTCGCTGCGCTTCCGATAGGGGTAAGGTAGCTTTTGATGGTACTGGCTCTGATTTATAGGGAGTGAGAGTCATGGAATTAATTTTGCCGTTCCAGTCATGGCTATTCAGTTTCTCCCAAAACGGTAACGGTAGCAACTAGCTATCAAAGTTGCCTGAATCTAGGTTCGGACGGTAGCGATCGCTTCTCGCTGTTACTTAACATTTCGCAATCTTTCTTAAACTAAGAAGAGAACCCCATTTCCATAAGACTATGCTGCTACGACCCGAACAACGAACTAAACTTGATGAGACTGATGACACATTGTTTTACTCCTTCCCTCGGTTCGTCACCCATGTAGATGAAGGGTTTATCGATCGACTCACCCAACTGTATCGGGAACGTCTCAAACCCAATACCTCCATTTTTGATATGATGAGCAGTCATGTTTCCCATCTACCTGAGGAGATAGACTTTGCTCACGTCGAAGGTCATGGGATGAATCAGGAGGAACTATCTCGCAATCCCCGCCTGAATCATTACTTTGTACAAGACCTCAACCAAAATCCCAAGCTACCCTTAAAAGATCGGGAGTTTGATGCGGTTCTCAACTGCGTTTCCGTGCAGTACCTGCAATACCCTGATGCCTTATTCTCAGAAATTCACCGCATCCTCAAACCCGGTGGCATCACCATTATCAGTTTTTCCAACCGCATGTTTTTCCAAAAAGCGATCGCGGCTTGGCGAGATGGTACAGAGAGCAGCCGGGTTGAGTTAGTCAAACGCTACTTTCAGTCGGTATCTGGATTCAGTCCCCCAGAAGTAATTGCCCGTCCCTCTTCTAGTCCCAGTTTTCTCCAGATGTTGGGTGTTGGTGGCGGCGATCCCTTCTATGCGGTAATAGCCCAACGCTTATCTTAACGGAGTGGAGGCTGAAGGGGTAACGAGCAAGCTTTCAGCTTGATGAATCAAGGTTTCTCCTCCATGGTGTCAAGGTGTGATCGCACGTCTGTAAGTTCTGTGCGATCGCACTCTTGGTTGTTATTCTGCAAAGGGAAAAAGTTCAGGGGGTGACAATCAGCTCAAAATGCGCCACATCTTTGTGCCGCCGCTCTCCGCAACAGTTTTTAGGGAAAATTTATACATCCTAGGAATTGTTGAAGGGGCATTTCCCTTGGAGTTGTTCAGTTGGTTCCCAAGGATCGGGTTGATAGAAATAGTTGGGTTTGAGAAGTCGATTTTCAAACTCTAAGGGATACACGGGGGTGGTAGCAGCTGATAGGGGTGGTATTAGCCAGCGCCAATCACCGTGGACTGGGCGACCGTTGCGGTGTTCATCTTCGGCAAAACGCATGAAAGAATCGGTGAGAGTGTGGTGGTCGAGTATCCGGATACCGTGCTTTTTGTAGGAGTGCAGGACGGCGATATTAAGTTCTACTAAGGCAGAATCTCGCCATAGGGTCATGTTGTCGCTGCAATCTAATCCCATCTTGTCGGCAATTATCGGTAGCATGTTATAGCGATAGGTATCGCTGAAGTTACGACCGCCAATTTCTGCTCCCATATAGAAACCGTTGAAGGGGGCAGGGTACTGAATACCCCCTAAATCAAACACCATATTAGAGACGGCAGGCAGGGCAAACCACTTCAGTCCTAATTCCTCAAACCATTCATATCGGGGATGGATGAGAGGCACTTCCAGAATGATTTCGGGAGGAATCTCAAACCAGCGAGGTTTTTGTCCGCTCACCTGGATAATTAGGGGCAGGACATCAAAGCGTGTTCCAACTCCTCCAGACCAACCTAGTTTTAGCGCTTGGTCAGTCAACTCAACGTTGGCCGGATCGCCTAAGATAGTGCCATCGGACTGGCGGTAACCTGCATACCGAAGGAGCAAGTTATTCCAGATCCGAATCCCTAAATCGGGTCGAAAAATGGTGATTGTCGAGCGCAAATCTCCATGGTTAGTAGCAAACTTGATGTGCTCTACCAGCACTTTGAAAATGTCCTCCTCGGTTGCTACATGCCGCATATCCCGTACTTGGAGGTTGCGCCAGAAATTCCGTCCCAAACAACGATTGCTGTTGCGCCATGCTAACCTAGCACCATAAACCAGTTCGTCATAGGTGTGTTCGTAAGTGCCAGTCCTATCAATGGCTTCTTTCACCTCTTGCCAACGGGGGAGGAAGACTTCAGGTAGTCCTTGTTCAAGGTAGCACTGCTTGAGGAAGGCTTCGGCTTCCTTCATTACTGAACCGACTGGCTCGACATAGATACTGTATTGCTCCACTGGGGTGATGCCTCCAGCAAGTTGTACCGCAGCACGCTGCGCTACTGGAGTTTGAGCTTTTCCTTCCTCATCCAGCTTGGAGGAGAACAATTCTTCGCGGATGGCATGAGTCGGCCATCGTGCTACCTGGAGATAATCCCGCACCGCATCCATAAACGCTTGGGGGCCGCACAGGAAACTAACAGCACCGTCATTGTAAGGATATAGGCTTTGCACGCGCTCGGAATCAAGCCTACCATTAGTTCGGGTTGCCCGCAGGGTATAAGTGAGGTTAGGATTTTGGGTAGTGATTTGTTCTAACTCCTGCTGGAAGACAAACGCTTCTAAGTGGGGAGCAGACCAGTCGAGGTGAAATTTGCGGTTATCTCTCTGGTTCGCGAGTGATCGCATCATGGCGAGTGCAGGCGTGACGCCAATTCCCCCTGCAAAAAACACTACAGGATTCTCGTCTTCTAGGAAAAACTCACCCCTCGGTTGAGAAATGCGAAACAGGGAATCTAAGTCAGCGCGATCGCACAACCAACGGGAAAACACGCCAAACTCTTCCCGCTTAACCGTAATTTCGTAGGTTTCCCTGGCATGGGTGGGATAACTCAAGGTGTAGGCGCGGGTTACCCAACGATTATCCACTCGCCCCTGAATCAGAATGTGCTGTCCGGTTTTAGAGGCACCTACTGCTTCATCTACGGGACGAAACTCAAAGCGCATGATGCCGGAACCCAGATTTTCTTTAGCCAAGAGTTCCGCCACTGCCAGACTTGCTGAACCCAGCATTTCTTCTAGCAAAGGTTGGCATCCCCCGCAAATCGTCGTTGCCTGAGTTTGGTCGGCAATTCGCTCCAGGGTGTCGAGTCCCCCGTCAATAAGCTGTCTCAGTTGACCGCAAGTTGTTTTTGTGCAATTGCAAACAACATCTTCATCAGCTCCCAAGCTTGTTGCTTCTTCAATAATCTGTCATTACTTTGCAAAAGACGGGTTGTTAGGGCAGGACGCCCTTCCAAACTTCCTTCACTAAGGGTTAAAATTCCCCGTCCGGGGAGAATATGCACGTTGATTAAGTCAAGGGCATATTGGTTCGCCCATGCGGTTAAGGAAATGCTCTCTCTACCTAACCACCGAGCTAATTCTTGCTTTTGCTCGGGCAACCCGTACTCATTAAGTGCAGAGAGTAAATCCAGTCGAGATTTAGCTGTCTTTTCATCCATTCCCCCAGTTGTCCAGTCGTAGAGGATCGCCGACGCAGGCAAGTCAAAGTAGCGTACTTCAGTGGGGACATCGGCCAGGATTCTGTCGAGATGCTCCTGCAAGCCGTGCATGAACTCCTCAAAGTCGATAGTGCCGCTGTTGTCCCGATCGGCTGCCTCGATGATTTCTCTGGCTTCATCACAGCTATATCCTAGCTCCAACAGATAGGGCAATAGTTCTGCCGCATCAAGCTGTCCACTGGAGTCGAGGTCAATGGAGTGAAAGCGACTTTGAGCAAATCTCCGGCTGTTGGTGTTCCCCACCAGTGCTGTTGAGAGTTCCCTGGCTATATCATCTCCCGTTAACTGCACTGGACCTGTCAACACATCGGGAGGTTCGTTGTTCACTTCACCTAGTACCCACTTGTACAACCCCTCAGCGATCGCTTCCGGAGCCAACCACGGTAAGGCACTATTCCCCAAAGGCAATGACAGAGTCCGGCGGTACTTTAATTCTTTTTTGCGTTCTAGGAGGTCAGAAAAGAGAGGAGCATGACGTAGCACTAGGGTTTCTAGATTGGAGGAGCGCACCAGATTTTCTGCTGTTTTGAGACGCTTGCCTAAGTCACTCGTTTCCGGACAGGCCGGAGCTACCCAGGCCAGACACCGAACACCCGTTTCACTAGCCGCTACCACGAAAGAACCCGTCAGTTGGATGACTTGATGGAGATCGGCTGGGGTAACGAACATAATCACTACTTCACAACCCTGAAATAGGTTTTTCACCTCTTCTGGAGAAGTTAGGTTAACCTTTGACCATTCCACCCTTTCTAAGGTTCCAGGCAACAGCATAGCATCGGGTCGTGTCAAACCCCGAACTTGGTAGCAGGAAACACATGCTAGTAATAATAAAAAGTGTTGAGCAGGAGAATATTGGGGAGTTCCAATATAGAGTGCAAGTTGGCTAGTAGACACTAGAGGCTGTTCATAATGATTTATTAGATTGTATTATCACTGCAAGTATGGGAGAGCATAAAATAATATTTCACAATTCATTGAAACTGGCTATATTTTTAGATGGGAGCAGCTACAAGTCTTATAGATTCGTTATTGAATAGCAGATTTCTGGAATCATTTTTCTGAATGTTGATAGCTTAAAAAGCTTATCCTGTAAAGCTTTCGGCGATAATTGTCACCCCGTCAGGGTATTCAAACGCTCGCTGGAGTTTTGCTGCACAACGGCGATCGCCTCCTGGCTGACCATGAGATTTGTTCATTATAAACATTGTTTCGTCTCAAGCGGCAGTAATCTTATGCCATACTGTATCCGTCTTTAGAGAGAGGGCATAGCACCCTCTCACCCTTGGTTCGCCTATCTAAAGCCTGCCTAGCCTAGTAGGTATAGATTTGGTTATAGATACTCGGCCAGTCATAAAATTGACATATTAGATTCAACGAAACTTAATGTTCGCGATAAAATTGACCATGTGGTGTGAGTAAGCAAAAATAACTATTTAAGATGTCAACTCTTTCAGCTAGTGTAATCTCTCGGCCAGCTCAGGTTAGTGATTCTCGAACCGAGCAAACTCCCTCGACTATCGCCGCTAACGATCCCCGCCTGATCCAATTGATGAAGTCTCTCTATCAGGCTGACCAGCAAGTCAAATACCTCCATTTGCAGGCAGAAGTTGATTCGCTGTTACAGCAGTTACAAATCCTTAAACAGCAACGGCTGACTACCGTGGCTCCTGATGCTGAACATCAGGTTCAATAGTAGTTTAGCTTTCAGCCATGCTGCCGCTAGTGCCCCTTGGGAATCCGCCTAGAGGTGCTTTGGTTTTTGTCTGCCCTCGAAAATGATTTTGAGCGCTCTGTTTCAGATTGAGATCTAGGGAGATAACAAGAAGGATGATACAATTGTTGTAATTTCTGTAAAGAAATAAAGGTTAAATGCTGCAAATTGATTAGTTTCCAGCATTTAAAGCCAATTTAGGTCGTGTTAAGCTGTCAACTAGGACACTGACCCTATCGGTACAGTGCTTTCCTTCCAGGAAACTGTAAGGTTAGTTGACCAGCCTAAGTGTGCAACTAGTCAAAGTCTTTTGTAACGGAGAATGCCAAGCCAACTATGAGGCAGATCTAATGCAACTGTCTGCCAGTGATGTGTATCCTGGCAGAGTTTTTGTGTGCTTGCGTGCCTAAAGCCTTGTAATTCATCCAACTCATCCTGGAGCTATTCATCTTTTCATGACTATATCGATCGTTAAAGAATCAATCATCAATTCAGTACCGAAAACTACCACTGCCAGCCTGCGATTGAAAGATGTTGTACAAACCTTGCCCCGTGAGGTTTTTACTAAAAACCGCCGTAAAGCTTGGACTTTACTACTAGTAAATGTCTTAATAGTGGGTTTGAGCTACTGGGGTTTAGCGATCGCGCCCTGGTTCCTGTTACCCCCTTTGTGGATTTTGACCGGTACAGCATTGACCGGTTTTTTTGTGCTAGGCCATGACTGCGGTCACCGCTCGTTTGCCAATCGGCGTTGGGTCAACAACCTCGTCGGACATTTATTATTTTTGCCCCTGATTTACCCCTTCCACAGCTGGCGAATTCTGCACAATTACCACCACACCCACACGAATAAGCTTGAGGAAGACAACGCTTGGCAACCGTTCATGCCCTCATTTTATGCCAGCCAACCTGGTTGGTTACAGTCGCTTTATCAGCTAATCAGGGGTCGTGTTTGGTGGGTTGGTTCAATCGGACATTGGGCATTGCTGCACTTTAACTGGACTAAGTTTAAGGGCAAACAGCGCTCTCAGGTTAAGTTTTCGGTTTTGGTAGTGCTAGGTTTTGCCGCGATCGCATTTCCTTTACTCCTTGCTACCACTGGTCTGTGGGGATTCGTCAAATTTTGGCTACTCCCTTGGCTGGTTTACCACTTCTGGATGAGTACCTTCACCATAGTTCACCATACCGCACCTGACATTCCCTTCACCCCATCCCATGAGTGGAATGCGGCTCAAGCACAGCTATTTGGTTCCGTCCATTGCGATTATCCCCGTTGGGTGGAATTTCTTTGCCACGACATCAACGTCCACATTCCCCACCACGTTTCTACCGCAATTCCTTCTTATAATTTGCGGCAAGCTCATCGCGCTCTTAAGGAACGTTGGGGCGATCAGCTGCGGGAGTGCCGTTTTTCTTGGTCTTTGATGAAGCAGATTACAGACCAATGTCACCTCTATAGTGCAGATGACTGCTACCAGTCCTTTAAGGACTATCGAAATCAAAGAAATTTGAGTAATGGCTAATTCCTAAGGGAGTAGGGATGAGGGATGAGGGATGATCTATACAAATCTCTCTTCTCTCCCTCTAAAAAACTTCTCCGCTTTTGTCCTACGATATGCTGGAGATGGAGCATTAGGGGAATTAGCCATGAAGAAGCTTCAGTGCATTACTGGTCTGAGTTTGGCTGCTCTGCTGTTGGTTGGTTGTACCAGTAAGAATAAGGATGTCAGTCAAGCACCCACAACAAAGCCTTCTGTAGCTCTAGTACCCATAGACCCCAAAAACCCAAATTATAGTCAACCTCAGGCAGTCCCTCCAGTTCCAGAAGGACTAATTCAACCCACTCAACCCATCATCATTCCCATCGCTAAGGATCGCCGCGATCCCTTTGGCTCAGTTGCTGTTGCACCGATTCGGCAATCAACTCCAGCTACTACTACTCCAAAGCTTAAAACTCAACCCACTAAAACCCCATCTAATAAAACTCAACCCACTAAAACTCAACCCACTAAGACCCCATCTAGTAAGACCCAATCTACTCAAGTCCAACCCAATAGGACTCAACCCTCCAATTCTCAAACAGCTAACGAAACCAAAGTTATCAATCCACCCCCTAATCCTACCCCTTCTACCGAACTTGCTAATGCAGTAGAAGTCAGCGGTGTGATGCAGACAGGAGGAAAATGGAGTGCAATTGTCAAAGCATCAGGCGACTCAACTAGCCGTTATGTCAGCACGGGAGACTATGTATCAAACGGGGTGGTTCTAGTTAAACGTGTTGAATTAGGCATCGATAAGGAACCCTTGGTGATTTTGGAACAAAATGGCATTGAGGTGGTTAAACGGGTTGGTAAACCTATCACTAGTGCTAGCTAAGCTATCCCTCGAAAAGTGGACGGTAGCCAACAAGGCTCTCCCGGATCTATGCTGATAAGTAAATCTAATAGCTGGTAATTGGTAATTGGTCAGGAATTTGGAACCGATTACCCATCACCATGTAACGGAAGATACATAAATTAACGATTATGGTAACGGCAAAATTTACGACTAAAGCTACTTCTTTAGAAGAATTTATTGCCAATCCAACCGAAAATGCGGAATGGGTTAACGGTCAAATTGTGGAGAAAAATGGCGTGACCTTTCAGCACAGCAAAATTCAATCTCGTTTGGATCGCTCCTGGGGAAACTACATGGTTTCCAGCGAACAGGGGGGAGAGGTTTGTGTTGAAGTTCCCTGCCGCACTAATAAACAGGTACGCCGTCCTGATGTTGCTTATATCACGGCAGATTTGTTAGCACAATTTGGCGAATTTGAAACCTTACCACAAAGTTTTCCCCTCCTTGCTGAAATTGCCTTGCCAACGGATTTAGTTGAAGATTTTTTTGCCAAAGCTCAAGAATATTTAGCAGCAAATGCCTTAGAAGTCTGGCTGGTTATTCCTAAAGTTAAATACATCTTGGTGATTACTCAAACTCAATGTCTGCGGTTTCAATCTGGGGAAGTTGCAAAAACGCAAGCCGTCCTCAACGGATTTAGCATTCCTGTCGATGAATTGTTCGTTTAATACCAAGTTGCGGTCAAACGTAGTACTGTCTCTTTCCCCCCATCTCCCCATCTCCCCATCGGCTAGGTCTACTATCTTTGAATGCAACTCGGTATAAACCCCTACAGTTATATATCCCACCTTCCGCACCCACCCAACCTGATGCTTGGAGTATCATTCAAATCGCTGGCGCTGAGCTGACCAGCGTTTAAGATTGTATTGACCCTTCCCCTCAACCACTAAAGCCGCAGGGCCACCATCGCCTAAATCCGCGATCGCACTCAGCGAATTACCAGAATCTTGGGAAAATTCAGTGTAGAGTAGGGCACCTTTGTCAGAAAAAATTAGAGTACGAGGCTTGTACTTTTGACTGTCCTTGACAGAAGGTTTGGCATCAAGTTTTTTCGAGCCTCCTGAGAGGTTTTCATAGACAGTCAGCACGGCTTCTTGCTGGTTGTTCCCAGTGAGATCGATGGGTCTAATTAACCAATGTCCGATATCTTGCAGCATTACCGCTAAGTTGGGAGTGGCTTGTGGCGATCGCTTACCACTCTTGACTAATTCTCGCCAAAGTGTGGGGAGAATGGCTGCTGTCCACTGAGGTTGGATTTGGTTGAGGTCTGACAAGGTCATCGATCCCGGTTCTAACCACTGAAGTGCGGTTTCGCTATAAGCTAGATGGCGGTTGCCTTTGGTGGGAGGCAGTGCTTCTCCTGCTGCCAAAAGTTGGATAACACCACCTCGATAGGAAACTGCTTTGACAGTTGCCATGGTTGAGGTTTGGCGGCCATCAGCAGTTGAGGCTGTAATCTGAATGCGGGGATCGAGGTCTAAGCCCAAATATTGCCACAGTCGTCGGGTAGGGGCAAGTGCGGGTAGCAGCAGATCGGCAAACGGTGCCTGCCGCCAGCGCTGACCATCGTTAAATGCCGCAACCTGTACTTGATACCAAACTTCATTGGGTCTTTTGGGTGGGAGTAGTAGCGGATTTGGTAATGGACTTAATGTAGGATTGGGAATTGCAGTTTGAGTCGTATTCTGTACTTCTGTGCTGCCCCACTCCCCACCTTCTAGTTGCAACCAGTCGGCTGGCTTGACTGTTTTGATGTTTTGTGCAGTACCAACTATTTGACTCAAATGACTGACGATGGGTGAGCCTTCTATCAACGCTGTATCTAGGTAGTCAAGTAAGGCGTAAATCTGAGCATCTGTGGCAGATGGGGGGTTTGGGTTGGGTTGATTGGGTTCGAGTTGCTTTAACCAGGCGATCGCTTTGGCACGTCCTTGTTGGGCAGTGAGAATTAAAGCTCCCCAAGTTTTCACGTTGCTGTCTTTACGATTTACCTTGAGTGCTGCCGTCACGCGCTGCCACAATCCCCCTGAATCGGTTTTCAGCACCGTTATAATCTCCTGTAGCGTCGCATCAACCGCTGAGGATTGAAACAATCCCAAAGCATCGGCCCAACGGCCATCGATCAGATAGGCTAAGATTTGCTGGCTGGGACTTGCCCAGGTTTGCTGAGCTTGAGACTGGGTGAAGAGAGCATGGAGTTGAATCAGATCCATTTGAGCTTGGGCCGCTGGTGACCAAGTGGTTTTCTTCTGAGTTCGTAATACTTGGAGAGCAACAGACCACAAGCCATTACGGGCTAACATCAAGGCATTGCGATAAGTATTATTGTCTACAGCAGGTGTGTTGAGGGAAATTTCTTCTAGATAAATAGGATTAGGTACAAACTTACGGGGCTGAATTTGGTAAACCTTGAACTTGGGTTCCAAACCAACTGTCTGATTGACGACCAACTCCGGTGTCGTTCCGCTGGTAACTTGTTGCCAATAGGGTTGCAGATCGTTCGGGCTAGTCCACTCCAACATCATACTCAGATGGGTCTGATCAGGGTTGTAGTGAATCACCTGTCCGTAATAGGTGGTTGTCCCATCACCGATCCGCTGACCTGATAGGTTAAACCAAAGTCCCTGTAATGGTGCTTTGTCGTCCAAACGACTGAGTTTGGTTAAGGGCAAGGCATGATACGCGCTGACATTAGTAACTTCGGTCTCTCGGAGGGAAGAAAGCACGAAATACTCTTCTGGTTCAGTGATGGGCAGTTGAGTAACTAGTTGGTAAGCAAGTTCTCGATCCCTGAGTTCAGCAGGTTGATAAACTCTAAGTTCAACAATCTTTTGGCAATCGGTTTGACAATTGGGCGGTGATTTTAAGATCGGCAGGAGTATGGGCGTTTCCCGCTCTGTCTGTCCAGTGTTGAGGGAGAGGGGTTCTCCTGCGATAAGTCCGCTTTGACGAATCTCATCTTGGATCGCAGCCAGGGTTTGGGGAGGTGAGGCATCCGCGATGGGGATGCGAGTCCATTCTGGTAAAAAGCGATTGAGCCAGCTAACGGCATTAGGATCGATCATCCAGAGAATTCCCAGCCGGATACCGCCCACGATCGCAGCGCCACCCGCCATTAAGGCAGCGATCGCGCCCAAGGTGACAAGCCAACTCTGAGCTAGGTTTTTTTTTGCTGTTCGCTGTCTGTTGTGCTTGCCACGGGTCACTGAGTACTGTTTCACGGCCTATTTCCTCCTGACCACCTATTACTTGATTGCACACATTAAATCATTCTGCCCTACTCAACGTTCTAGTAAGAGTGTCACTGGCCCATCATTTTCAATCAAGACTTGCATCATCGCCCCAAACTGACCCGTTTCCACCCGCAACCCGCTGTGCCGCAACTTATCGACAAATTGTTCGTACAACTGTTGTGCCAATTCTGGGGCAGCTGAGCGAGTAAAGGAAGGGCGGCGTCCTTTACGGCAGTCACCGTAGAGGGTAAACTGACTTACGACTAACAGTTCGCCTCCAATCTCTCGAACCGATTTCTCCCAGCGATCGCTGTTGCGATCCTCACCTGGAAATAATCGTAAGTCCAAACACTTATTTGCCATCCAATCGAGTTCAACTTCGGTATCAGTATCGGCAATACCCACCAAGAGATTTAGCCCTCGACCAATTTCGCCGACAACTTCACCGTTCACCGTAACTTGAGAGGACTTAACTCGCTGGATAATAACGCGCATATGGCGAATTGGTAATTGGTAATTGGT
>DNXU01000316.1:0-6443 GCA_003505715.1 Cyanobacteria bacterium UBA8803
GCACAATGCGTAAGTCCTAAATAATCTACTTTCACTGAGCCAAACCCCATTTAAGGCGTTTTCTGGTTATTTCTTGCCATGAGCAGATTTTTCACCCTCGCGGACTTCTTGACTGATCGCCTCAATGATACTGGGCATACCGTCAAATTCTTCACTATCCATTTGCTCGATTAATGAGCGCAAATTGATAGTTTTCTCTTTTGCCCAATTAATTTCTTCATGACCTTTTATCTTTTTAAGGATTTCTTTTTTATTAGCAGGGAAATCCAAACCGGCTAGGGCTTGAGTTACTGCGGCGACTCCATAGGCTTCACCCTTATCCGGCCCGCGATGCTCGGTTTTTTGTTCAGCTTGTTCACCTTTATTAGATTTAGTAGCCATTGACCTCTCCTTTTATAACTTAAAGTTTTACTTGCTCAAAAACTTGTTTTAAAGTCTAATTGTGGTTTTAGGTCTAATCATCACACTTAAGAGATAGGCCAGTATAACTTTAGAAATAGTTTTTGGAATAAGCTAAATGTGGCCGGGGAGAGATGTAGCTGGCAGCATGAATAGAGAGGATGAGGTCATCCCTCTAAGCTGAGATCGATTCAGAACTGCCTACTTGAAAATGAATTACCTTTGCTTATCTTTCTAGGCTTAGATTGAGGTAAATTTACCTAGTAAATATCTGGACAGTTATTACTGTCAACCTATTTTCTAGGATAACTATTGTACAGATTTCAATCAAGGAGTTTCATATGTTGAAAGAGATGTGCTGGTTGTCCATCATGGGAACTAATGGAGAGAAGATCCTGCATTTGCGGACTGCGCCCAATCAACCTTGGCGACCTTATACGGCGTTTCCCCAATATGCTGTAGCAGACTATCAAATTCCTGGAGGTTCTAAAGGCTGGGCAACCTACCAAAAACTCATGAGTGCAGGCTGGAGTTTGTTACCGAGTCAGCCATTAACCCAGCAACTAAAAAGTGCTTAAAACTTATCTGATTTCCCAGGGCATCTCTTCAAAGTAGGTAGCGCTTCGTAGCCAGATCGGTCTTTCCAAGCCTTGGTTTCTATCCGCCATTTTCATTAATTCCAATCTATTGAGAAGCCATTTTAGGAAAGAATCAATCTGATAAAGCGGTTCGGTGAATTCCCAGGAAAAAGTTAGAAGCATTATTAACGGGTTTGCCAGAGGTAGGAAGGATAAGAGCTATTTATTATTATTATTATTTATCCTTGAGCTTTTATCCTTCAACTTTTTTGTTCTAGCTACTCTCTATTGTTCATTACCCTTTCTCGGTTAAATTATCGCTCCAGATTATGGGTAGAAAAATTGCCTTGTTATTGATATGGTGGATATTTGTATCCTATACCTTATGGTTAGCTCCACTAGACCAACCCGATACGTGGCCTTTGGTACAAAAGCTGTTAACGCTCCAGTGGGGTGAGGTTAATGCTATTATACCGACTTTATTTAGCTTAATGGGCGTCTGGCCGATGATTTACGCCTGCCTCATGTTTGCTGACGGCAGAATGCAAAATTTCCGAGTTTGGCCGTATTTTATAGGATCAAACGGGACGGGAGTCATTTGCCTATTGCCTTATTTAATCCTGCGGGAATCAAATCAAGAATTTTACGGAGAGAAGGATAAGTGGTTGAGAATCTTAGATAGCCGTTTAACCGGAGTTTTTCTCCTGGTCAGTACGATTGCTTTACTCACTTATGCTATAGTCGCTGGCGATTGGGGTGATTACCTCCAACAGTTCCAAACTAGGCACTTCGTTCATCTGATCAGTTTAGATTTTTGCCTAATGTGCTTGATATTTCCGCTAACCTCATTGTTTAATGATGACATGGCACGGCGCGGTTTGAAAGATTCAAGGATTTTCTGGACAGTGGCATTAATTCCGCTTTTTGGTCCCCTGTTCTATCTCTGCCTGCGTCCACCTTTATGGGTGATGGGTAATCGGTGATGGGTGATGGGTAATCTATCCTAACTTGCTGACCAATTACCCATTACCAATTACTAATTTCCACCCCTAATTTACTGCCACACGAATACCTTAGCTTCGTACTCTGGCAAGTCTATCATTATATTGTTCTCTCCAGCTTCTAGGTCATAGTTGCCAGTCCACTCGTGCCAAGTGCCGTTTTCGGGAAAGTTGGGAACGGTGTAACCAGCTAGATAGTTATCCGAGAAGTTGGCGACGACAACTACACGAGACCCTTCATCGTTCCAACGGGTGTAAGCAAACACTTTAGCTTCTGGATTTTCGTGGAAAAATTCGATATTTTCGGTATAAAGAGCGTGATTGTTTTTGCGGAGGTTAATCAAACCTTTGTAGTATTCAAATAGTCCATGATTGAGTTCGTTTCCTAGTAAAGTCCAGTCAATTTTGGCTCGATCGATGGTTTTGTACTTGTATTCCCCAAATTCTTCGCCCATCCAAATTAGGGGTACGCCAACAGCAGTCATAAGCAGAACTGCTCCCAACTTGATCCGCTTAAATGACTCTTCGTCAAAAATATTGCAATCGGCGAGTTCTGCCATGAGGTGGTTGTGATCGTGGTTGGTTAGGTAATTGACCACGTTGGTTGCACCCATGAAACCTTGCCGCTTGCAGTCGATGATATCTTTGAGGCGTTCTAGATCAAAGGTGTTACCGCAGAGATGTTCTTTGATACAGTGATAGAAGCTATCATGCCAGCAGCCATCCATTGGCCCATCTAAATTAGTAATAGTGGTTGTTTCAGGAATATATTCGGCAATGTTGTAAAACGGCTTCATTCCTGCGGTTTGTTTTGCTTCCTGAACAACCCATCCCATAAAGTCGTAGTTGGCAATTTGCCGTGCAGCATCGTAGCGTATGCCGTCCAGGTGATATTCCTGAATCCAAAAGCGTACCGTGTCGCCGATAAATTGCCACGCGGGTTTAACATCTAAGTTTTCGTCGTAATGTTCGTAGTTAAATTCTGGCCCCCAGTTATTGTCAGGATCGCGGGGGGAGTGGTGATACCAATAATCGTGGTCGATTTGCGTGAGCGGACTTTCGGCTTCGGAGTGGTTGTAAATCCCGTCCATGATGACGCGGATGCCACGAGCATGACACTCATCAATTAAATGCTTCAACTCGTCAGTCGTGCCGTAACTGGATTCAGTAGCAAAGAAGTAACGCGGATTATAACCCCAACTGTAGTCTCCAGGATACTCCTTTACGGGCATCAACTCGATCGCATTAATACCTAGGTCGCATAGGTAATCTAATTTTTCAATAACGTGTTGGTATTTACCGCGTGCGTAGGGATCGGCTTCACCCCCAGAGAAGTCGCCAACGTGCAGTTCGTAAATGACTAATTCGCGATCGGGAGGTAGTGGTTTATCGTCATGTTGCCAAACATAGGTATCAACAATTCGTTCGCCATCTTTAATCCGTATAACGCTGTTTTGGGTAGGGTCATCGATATCTGTCGCGTAGGGATCGTTTACATCTACCCATTGGTCGGGTTCAAAAAACCATGATTGAGATTGGACGCGAAATTTATACTGGTAACTTCCATCTTCAAGTTCAACCTGAGTCCGAAAATAACCATCTTTACCTTTTTCCATGGGGATTTCTTCCCAATTGGAGAAACTCCCTATCAAGGCTGCTCCTTTGTTATAAGGAGCAAATAACTTGAATTCAATTGAGCTTGTCATGGTTTTTCTTGAGTATAATCAGCTACCAAATTTTCTTTATTGTTGACCTTGAATCATAGTCGTGCATCCCTCTGGAGTTAGATAATTAACTGGCCTTTGATAGATTTAATAGTAAATAGTTTCCTTGCTAATTCTTGTTTTCATCCTATTAACAAGATAAAACCCCCGACTAAGCGGGGGTTTTAGAGCTAGTAAAGTGTATTAGTCGTTGTTTTTTTTGTTACTTTTTTTGCCACCTTCGCGACCAATTTCAGCCATGTGTTCGCGATCCTGGCTTACAACCTCACCACCCTTACGGCCTGCTTCTCTGGCTTCCTCTGGGGTAAATTCGTGGGCTGTTCCCTTCTCGTGGGCAGCCTTACCCCCCTTGCTAGCGATCTCCTTTTGCTTTTCCTCATCCATGGACGCAAATCCACGGTTGCTTTTATCTGACATGGTACTGCTCCTTGTCTGGAAAGTTTTTTAATTTGCTCATTCAGTTTAGAAAGTAGAAGCGGCAGTTTCTTCTCTCTTAAGGCGGAACAGTTGTTTCCTGCGAGAGACAGTTGAAATGGAATTTTTTGAGTTAACATTGTCTACTTGCAGGTAATATCAGAGTAAAAGCAGTTTGACCGATGGGAGTGGGATCTAGCTTTAGTTCCCCACTGTGGGCACGGGCTATTTCCCGCGCTAAACTCAAGCCTAAACCTAGTCCTTCCACCTGTCGGTTACGAGCGCGATCGCCTCTGTGAAAGCGATCAAAAATTCGCTCTCGTTCGCTGGCGGGAATATCTGGAGAAGTATTACTTACGGTTACAGATACAGTAGTGGCTTGGCGGCAGGCATGAATCTGCACCCAACCCTCTGGTAGGTTGTATTTGATAGCATTGCTAATCAAATTGTGTAATACCTGAATTAGTAAATCTCGATCTGCCTGTACCCGCAATTCTGGAGCAATCTTCAACTGTAGCTCTAAATGAGGTGCCAGCATTTCCATATCTTCGGCTAAGTCGGCTAATACTGGGGATAAATCTACTTCAATCTTATGTAAACGCATTTGTCCGGCATCAGCTAGTGATAGCAGCAACAGTTTGCGGATGATCGCACTCAGACGGCGCACTTCATCCAGCAAGTTACTCAGATTTTGCTGTAGTGGTGAGCCAGGATCTGCTTGTTGCAGGGTTCGTTCTAATTCACCTTGTAAAATCGCGAGGGGGGTTTTCAGTTCGTGAGCTGCATCAGCACTGAAACGGGATGCTTGATGGAAGCTGCGTTCTAGGCGTTCCATCATCTGATTGAATACTTGGAGCATTTCTATAAATTCGCTATCGGTTGCACCAATAGGAATTCTTTGATCTAGTCCCTTAGCTGTGACGCGACGAATTCTAGCAGTGACTTCATGGATCGGTTGTAAAGCACTTCCTGATAAAGCCCAGGCTCCTATAGCCACTAAAATGAGTACTACGGGCACTGCAATCAGAAAAATATTGCGGATGGCGCTCATTTCGCGGTCAATTTCACTAAAACTGATAGCGATCGCCATCCGGACATGGGGCGATGCAATTAATCCTACCCGCCAAGCCTGCTGATCCAAGCGTTTTGTGACAACTTTCACCAGCCGATCTGGGGGATTACCCAAAAAGGGTGGTTCTTCTAGTGGTGGTTCTGGGGGCATCCAATTCCCTGCGGGCGGTAAATCTCTTGGGGGTGGAGGTGCTTGTTCTAATGTCGGGGGTAGCTGTCTGAGTGGAGGTAATGGTTGTGAGTTTAAATTAAACTGTGACGGCCATAGTTTAGTGAGATCGAGTTGAGGCGGCCAGCTGTGCGAGCGATGTAGAGTTTGTCCGTCTGCGCTGTTAACCAGCAATGCAATAGAAGTTTGAGCAGCAGGTCTAAATATAAACCGTAGTCCAGTCTCGTAGGACGGCCAATGGTTGAGGGGATGGGGACGGACTGCTTGTTGTAGTAACTGACTTTTGATTTCAGCATCGAGACGAGCCACTTTAGTCTCATAAATCAGTAGCCACGAGGCAACCCCAAATCCTACCAGGGCACTACCTGCCAGGAAAACTAATAGTAAAGCAACTCGCAGTCGGAAAGAATGCAGTTTCAAAACTTGGAGATTCCAGAGATCGAGCTAACTATCCAATTCTAATGGAGCCTTACCTTGAGCAAAATTACAAAAAAGTAATCTAACTGTAGGCCAAGTTGTCATTTTTCAATTGCTTAATTAGAGCATCAGCAAGTGGCAATCCTGCCAGGAGAATCAGATGAATTTACGTTACTTGTTCATGTTGGGTACAGCATCGCTGCTAATTCCGATGGGTAGTGCGATCGCCCTGAGTCAAACGGCATCACAACTTATAGCCGCTACCCCAGTAGCTGCGATCGCTCAAGTACCCCAATGTCCTGCTCCTCCCCCACCTCCACCTATGGCACAAGGAAGATCGGGAGGCAACCCAGAACCACCTTGGGCCAAGGATCTTAATCTCAGTACCGAGCAACAAGAGCAGATCGCGGCAATTCACGAGCAAGCTAGAAAAGAAGGTGAGGGGTTGCGAGAGCAACTTATGGCAGCAGATAACCAAATGCGATCGCTCTTAGCCAGCGATGCTGCACCAGATCGGTTGCGCCAACAGCATCAGCAAATCCAGGCACTGCACCAACAACTTGATAATAACCGCTTTGAAACGATGTTAGCGGAACGCCAAGTCCTGACACCAGAGCAACGTGCCCAGCTTGGGAAATTGGTAATTGGTAATTGGTGATGGGTAATTGGT
>DNXU01000316.1:6489-8012 GCA_003505715.1 Cyanobacteria bacterium UBA8803
CCATCACCCATTACCCATTACCACAACAATAGTATTGCCGAGTTTAGGGAGTGCGGTTATCTTGGAGGAACTGTGGCTTAAGGAGTCGGCGTTGGTTGTGGCTGGCTTCCTTGGGTTGAGATATTGTTCAGGCCACTAGGGTGCTTGCAGTAGTTGATATTGATTGCCCTTTGTTAGGAAATAAAGATGTTCACATACAAAGTCGGTAAGTCACTGACTTTACTGGTGGGTTTATCCATGCTTTTAGTTGCCTGTGGTTCTCCGGCACAAAAGCCTAAGGCCAGCGGCACGGTTACGATTATGGGAGTGGTAACGGGGAAAGGTGAGGAAGAACTCAAAAAAGCGTTAGCTCCCTTTACCGAACAAACAGGAATTAAAGTTGTGTATGAGGGAACGAATGAGTTCGCTACCCTCCTCCCCGTGCGCGTTGACTCCGGGAATGCCCCCGATATTGCCATGTTCCCTCAACCAGGTTTAATGGCTGACTTTGCTAGGGACGGTAAGTTAGTACCCATTGATACCTTTATGGACAAGACTCAGCTGTCCAATGCTTATGCTCAGGACTGGCTTGACCTAGCTACCGTTGATAGCAAGATGTACGGCATTTGGTACAGGGCTTTTGTCAAGAGCCTGGTTTGGTATAGTCCGGAAGCGTTTGCAGCTAAGGGTTATAAAATCCCGACCACTTGGGATGAAATGATAGCTCTCTCCAACCAGATAGTAGCTGACGGTGGCGTCCCTTGGTGCCTAGGTATGGAAAACGGCAACGCTACAGGCTGGGTGGGTACAGACTGGGTGGAAGATATCATGCTCCGTACTGCTGGGCCTGAGGTTTACGACCAGTGGATTACTCATAAAATTCCCTTCAACCACCCAGCCGTTAAGACTGCCTTTGAGCAGTTTGGCCAGATTGTCCGCAATCCTAAATATGTGGTAGGCGGTACGACTGGGGTCATCAGCACTCCCTTCGGTGACTCACCCAAAGGTCTGTTGGATAACCCCCCTAGCTGCTACATGCATCACCAAGGCAGTTTTATTGCCGCCTTCTTTCCCGAAAATGTGGTGGTAGGTGAGGATGTGAATGTTTTTCCTTTCCCGCCGATTAAAAAAGAAGTTGGTGCCCCTGTTTTAGTATCCGGTGAAGTGGTAGCAATGTTTAACGATACCCCAGAAGCCCGAAAGTTAATGGAGTATCTAGCCACACCCAAGCCTCATGAAATTTGGGCCAGTTTTGGCGGCTACCTGTCACCCCACAAACAAGTAAATTTAACAGCTTATCCGGATGACGTTACTAAAAATCAAGCAGATATTTTAACCAAGGCCAAAGTTATACGCTTCGACGGTTCAGACATGATGCCAGGAGCAGTAGGTACAGGAACGTTCTGGACAGGCATCGTTGATTATGTTGGCGGAAAAGATGTAGATAGCGTCTTGAAAACCATTAACGAAAGCTGGCCACAGAAATAGGGAATGGGGAATGGGGAATAGGGAATGGAGAGAGACAAACAACAAACAACAAACAA
>DNXU01000316.1:8098-13424 GCA_003505715.1 Cyanobacteria bacterium UBA8803
ACAACCAACAACCAACAACAATGCACAAAATCTTAAGTTCCCTACTTGCCGTTATTATTGGTTGTGGCGGTGTTATTGGCTTGTTTTATAGCCTAAACTTATTAACGAACTTTCTACCCTATAAATGGCGATCGCGTATTCTACCGTGGGTATACTTGGGACCGTCCTTACTGTTATTGACCGCGTACCTAGTTCTGCCCACTCTCAATACAATTTATATCAGCTTCTTCGATCGGCGATCGCAAAACTTTGTCGGCTTGGATAACTACTTTTTTGCCTTTACCAGCGAAACTATGGGTATCGCCTTTCGCAATAATCTATTGTGGTTGGTACTGGTGACTGGCTTGAGTGTGGGTTTGGGCTTAATTATGGCGGTGTTGATGGATCGGGTACGCTATGAGCCAATCGCTAAGTCTCTCATCTTTCTACCGATGGCGATTTCCTTTGTCGGAGCTAGCGTGATTTGGCGATTTGTTTATGCCTTTCGTCCGGCTGGCTCTGAGCAAATTGGGTTGTTAAATGGCATTATTACTAGTCTGGGATTTGAGCCTGTCGGTTGGCTGGTGGAACAGTCTTTTAATAACTTGGCTCTGATTGCCATTATGGTTTGGTTGCAGACTGGTTTTTGCTTAATTTTGCTCTCGGCGGCGGTGAAAGGTATTCCTAAAGATATTATTGAAGCCGCCCGCATGGATGGAGCGAGTGAGTGGCAGATATTTTGGCGAATTACTATGCCGATGATTCGCTCTACGATTGCCGTTGTGGCTACGACAGTAGTAATTATGGTATTGAAAGTATTTGATATTGTATTTGTGATGACCGCTGGCAATCAAGGGACGGAAGTGATTGCCAGTCGCATGATTAAAGAAATGTTTAATTATCGAGACTATGGCCGAGGCAGCGCGATTGCAGTGATTTTATTACTGGCCATTGTCCCCGTGATGGTAAGTAATATCCACCGCTTCCGACGGCAGGAGGCGATTCGATGAGTAAGAAACATTATCGTAGAAATGTGACGGCAAAACGTCTCTCCCAGCAGTTGCAAAAATTTTTGACCAGCCTCCCCGTTCATATTGTCCTAATTGTTATTTCTTTAATTTGGACATTACCAACAGTTGGATTGCTAATCAGTTCCTTGCGCCACCGGGACGATCTGTTAAAAACGGGTTGGTGGAAGGTTTTACAACACCCTTTTGACTTCACCCAATATCAGTTAGGGAACTATATAGAAGTTATCAGCGCTGAAGGAATGGGGCAAGCATTTCTCAATAGTTTTGCGATCGCTATTCCCGCCACAGTAATTCCCATTGCCATAGCGACTTTTGCTGCCTATGCCTTTGCTTGGATGAAGTTTCCGGGCCGTCAGCTCTTGTTTATTACGGTAGTAGGGTTATTGGTGGTGCCGTTGCAGATGACGCTGATTCCTGTATTGCGAGCCTACAATCAGTTTGGGCTTTCAGGGACGTTGGTGGGGATTTGGTTAGCTCATACAGGTTACGGGCTACCCTTAGGCATCTATTTATTACGTAATTATATTGGTTCCTTGCCCAAGGATTTAATGGAAGCCGCCGCAGTCGATGGAGCATCTCACCTGACGACATTTACCCGGTTAATTGTGCCGCTTTCCCTGCCTGCGATCGCCTCATTTGCAGTCTTTCAATTTTTATGGGTTTGGAACGATTTGTTAGTAGCTTTAGTTTATTTGGGGGGAACACCAGAGGTAGCGCCGTTAACTATGCGCTTAACCAGTATGGTTGGTTCTCGCGGCGAGGCTTGGCAGATTCTCACCTCTGGTGCTTTTGTAACAATGATTGTGCCGCTGATTGTGTTTTTTGCCCTGCAACGGTATTTCGTGCGGGGAATATTAGCAGGATCGGTTAAAGGATAATGCCTCTATTCGTAGGGTGCGTTACGCGGGAGTTGCAGGGCGGGTTTCGACTTCGCTCAACCCTCCCCTACAAATATTATGGATGTCTAATCTGTGAAGCCTAAAATATTGGTCGCTCAACCCGCCCCTACAGATATTATGGATGTCTAAGCAGACATGAGATAACTCCCGATTCGTCTAATTGTGTCGGAGCGGTAGTTTACAGGGGCAATTATTGAGGCGATCAAGGATAGACCACCATCCGAAAAACAAGACACCACAGCGTACACTGCCAAAACAGCAAGCTCTACACCACCGTCCTAAGGTTTCTCGACAAGCTTGTTCTCCCCCACCTCTTAAATCAGATGGAGTAGCAATTCGGGGTGAAGGCAGGTGTCCCTGAGGAGCGGATAGGTTAAAGATGAGTTCGTGAGAATACAACCACTTTCCGTCTACCTGCCATCCTACTCGTGAAGCAAAGATATCTCGAAGGTGAGGTTCACCATAAGCTAGGGAATCACTCACTTGATTGAGGGAGTCCTTGACAGAACTATCCAATTGATGGGAGCCAGAGGTTTTGGTATTTACCTTTTGATTTTTGTCCAAGCTCTCCAAAATGCGCTTCTGTACGCTAAAGCCAAAACGACCTCTAGAGTACTTTACCCAAAGCTGGTCAATGGTACACAAGTCTGCACAGGGGAAGGTCTCGCCAGATTTTCTGTCCAGTAAACCTTCTTTCTCTCGACCCGCAACCGTGAGCATGAGTTCTTTGGTTTCTGCATCTGCCTCCTCCCATTGCTCTGTTGCCAGTAGGTGGCGCAGTTTTGTATAGTCTACCCCAGCTTGCGATCGCAATGGCCAATATTTTAACAGTTGTTTTCTCCCTCTATCAGTCGCGTCCTCCCACAGTAAATCAAAAGCCACCCACTGTACTGGCCCAGTTTCAGTCTTGACGATCTCAAAGATCCAATGTTTACAAGGCTGACCGCATTTTAACGCTTCCAAAAGGGCTGCAATCCTTACCTCATCAGACTGGCTACCCAAACTTTGCTTCACTGCCTCCCACGCGCTTTGCAAATCGTCTCTTGCCAATAAGGATGGCCCATCCACGATGGCTTTATGTGCATACAGTTGTTTGAGATTATTAATCATGTCTCTTACGAACAACTTATAACTCAACCATACTGACACATTGCAGCGAGCGGCAACTATTATCTTTAGGCCAAGGAAATAGACCGAGGCAGAGGTAGATTTTCATTGTTCATCGTGGCCTATCCCTCTAGAGGCCAGCCGAAAATTAAACAAAAGTAAAATTTTTCCTAGGAAAATTAACCAATTTTTAATCTCTCTATCTCAAGCTTATGGGTGTAGGGTGTAGGGGAAATTGACCAACACCCTACACTCCACACCCTCATCCCTCATCCCTTATTAAGAGACTCGACCATTGACATAGTAATCTCTTGTCCCCTTAGCATTGAGGGCTTCTCCCAACCGATTCAAGGCATGAACGTAAGCGGCTGTGCGCATAGGAATAGCTAGTTCCTGAGAAATTGACCAAATTTGTTCAGTTTCTGTCACCATCTTCTGTTTCAGGCGTTGATTGACTTCCTCTAGCGTCCAATAAAGTCCACTGCGGTTTTGCACCCATTCAAAATAGCTAACGGTAACGCCGCCAGCATTGATTAAAATGTCCGGAAATACCCAAATGTCCTTGGCTTCTAAAATGCGATCGGCACCTGATGCGATCGGACCATTAGCTACTTCAAAGATATATTTAGCTTTGATATTATTGGCATTTTCCTCGGTAATTTGATTTTCCAACGCCGCAGGAATGAGAATGTCCACATCTAAGGCGAGCAGTTCCTGATTGGTAACAACTTCATGTTCGACAATATTGCAAACGCTGCCCTCGCAGTACACAGCTTTGATCCCTTGACTGGCAGCTTTATATTGTCGAATGCTAGGAATATCTAGCCCTTTTCTGGCATAAATCCCCCCTTGAGAATCGCTAACCGCTACAACTTTATAACCCGCTTTAGCTAGGAGTTCTGCCAGCACAGCCCCTACCTTACCAAATCCTTGCACCGCTACCGTAGTTTGTGGGGGCATCAGGCCGAATTTGGGCAGGATGGCTTCGATCGCAAAAAAAGCACCCATCGCTGTTGCTCCATCGCGGCCAACACTTCCTCCCATGGCGAGGGGTTTACCCGTAACTACCCCCGGACTGATATGGCGGTTAATGATACTATATTGATCCATCATCCAGCCCATTACCATAGCATTGGTATAAACGTCGGGCGCGAGAATATCCACATCTGGGCCAATGAAGTCAGCAATGGCATCGATATAACCGCGACTCAGGCGTTCTAATTCCAGCTTAGATAAGGTTTTTGGATTGAGGGTAATGCCCCCCTTGGCACCGCCAAAAGGTAGATTTAAAACGGCACATTTAAACGTCATCCAAAAGGCTAAAGATTGGACTTCATCCAGGGAAACATTAGGATGATAGCGCACGCCTCCTTTCCCCGGCCCTCTAGTGTCATCATACCGAACTCGATAACCTTGAAAGATTTTTAACGAGCCATCATCCATGCGAACGGGGATTGACACGCTCAAACTGAATTTGGGATACTTTAAGCGTTCAATGGCATCCTCAGAAATTGAGACGTATTTCATAGCTGCTTGCAAGCGCGTACCTGCATCAGCCAGTAATGAATCAGACATTCCTGTTGTTTCTCCTATTAATCGACTGACCTGAGATAAAGTTTTTATTCCCCCAAGATTGGGGGACTAAGCCCAAATCTGATTCCCCCCAAGGTTGGGGGGTTAGGGGGACTAAGCCCAAATCTGATTCCCCCCAAGGTTGGGGGGTTAGGGGGGCTAAGCCCAAATCTGGTTCCCCCCAAGGTTGGGGGGTTAGGGGGGCTAAGCTGAAAACCCTGATTCTGCTGCCTACCATGAGGTATCCCCTAGCAAGTGCGATCGCACGCATTGCTATTTGCTGCTAAGAGCAGATGTTGAATCTCTCCAGTGCCAGTTCAGTTGTTTTTACTGTTTTGTGCTATACAAAGCTTCTTCCAAACGCGATTAATTGCGTTTGAATCTAATCCCATCAACCCCGTGCTTTCTCCCGATCGGGAAAAGTACAGTCAGTTTGAAAAGGACTTCTTCTAACTCAATTATTTCACCCAATCTCATGAAATGAGGAAAAAATGTATATTTCGTTACTATTTAAATATTTTGTTAATATTTGGAAACAAGGATGAAGGATGAGGAGATGGGGGAATGGCTAATTAATTCTTTAGAACTTACGCAGAGCTACTATTAGTAGGGTGTGTTATGCGGAAGCTAACGCACCATTACCACTATATATGGCCCAGTTGCGTAAGTCCTGTCTTTAGGGACTCCCAAATAAAAAAGTATCCAACTTTAGGGGCGAGTCGCTGTTTCAATATAGTA
>DNXU01000125.1:0-2213 GCA_003505715.1 Cyanobacteria bacterium UBA8803
GCCCAGTGCGGGTGACCGTGAGGATAGTGCCACAGAAACATACCGCCTGGAATGGAGAAGGGGAAAAATCTCCCTACTAGGTAAGGGTGCAAAGGTGCGGTAAGAGCGCACCAGCAGCATCGAGAGGTGCTGGCTCGGTAAACCCCGGTTGGGAGCAAGGTCAAAGGAACTATGGTTGGTCTTTTACCAGTTCCGTACAATAGAGCCGCTTGAGGCGTTTTGGTAACAGGCGTCCCAGATAGATAACCACCCTCTTGGTTGGTAACAGCCAGGAGAACAGAATCCGGCTTACTACCGACTCTCTCCTTTCCGCTTATGATTACTGACTACAGACGCAGCAAACAACTCCAAAAATTAGTGCAAAAACTAGGATTACCAGATAATGCACCCGTCAATTGGTTGTTGCTAGACTTAGCCTTAACTCACCCTAGTATTTCCCCAAGGGAGAACTACGAGCAGTTGGAGTTTATCGGGGATGCGGTGGTGCGTATGGCTGCTTCCGAATTATTATTTGAGATCTATCCCAATTCTTCAGTCGGTGAATTTGCCGCCATTCGTTCGGTGCTAGTGAGCGATCGCATTTTGGCTGAGGTGGCTAAAAGTTATGGCCTAGAGCGTTATTTGCTCGTCTCTAACAGTGCTGCTGCTGATACAGCGGGCGAGACATCGCGCTTAGCAGATGCCTTTGAAGCTATGTTGGGGGCACTCTACCTTAGTACTCACACGCTAGAACTGATCCGTTCTTGGCTAGATCCTCACTTTGAGCAACTAGCCGCAGAAATTCGGCAAGATCCAGCCCGCCAAAATTACAAAGATGCTCTCCAAGAATGGACTCAAGCCCACTACAAAATTCTCCCGGAATACCGCCTTAAAGAAGAAACCAGTCCAATACACGGTGATGCTCACCGATTTATTGCTGAAGTCTGGCTCCAAGACCGACAATTGGGTGAAGGAACAGGACGCTCTAAAAAGGCAGCTGAACAAGCAGCTGCCAAACAAGCATTTGCCAAAATTATGAGTGATAAGTAGTTGCCCATTAACTGCGTACACTAGAACCCATGAAAATTTTTATTTCTTCTGCCTTATATGAAAACTAGGATTGCCATATTAGGAGCAGGTCGCTGGGGTACGCACCTAGTTCGCAATTTTGGAGAACACCCTGATGCCGATCTGGTGGCAGTGGTCGATCCGCACTCAGAACGCTTAGCAGCACTGCGAGAACGATTAAATCTCAAGGCCGATGTAATCTGGGCAACAGCTTGGGAAGAGGTACGCACCTCTACAGAGATAGATGCAGTCGTCATCGCCACTCCGGCTGTAACTCATTACCCCCTAATTCAGGACGCTCTAGAGCGCGGTTACCACGTCCTTGCTGAAAAACCTTTGACCCTGAAGGTAGCTGAATGCCTGGAACTTTGCCGCCTTGCTCAGCAACAGCAGCGGCAACTTATGGTGGATCACACTTATTTATTCCACCCAGCCGTCATACGAGGTAAAACCGTTGTGCAGTCAGGTTGCTTAGGAGAGTTGCGCTATGGCTATGCCACCCGTACCAATTTAGGGCCAGTGCGTCAAGATGTAGACGCACTATGGGACTTAGCCATTCACGATATTGCCATTTTCAATACCTGGTTGGAACAACTACCCATACAAGTTCAAGCCATAGGTAAGGTCTGGCTAAATAGAAACGGGAAAAATCAGGAAACCAGGCCACAAAAAGATAATGAAGAACTTTCCAACTCCTCACTCTTCACTTCCCAAGGATTAGCTGACTTCGTTCAAGTGACATTAACCTATCCTACTGGCTTTTCAGCACTGATTCACCTGTGTTGGCTCAATCCTGATAAACAGCGGCGTCTTGGGGTTGTAGGTAGTCGGGGAACTTTAATTTTTGATGAGATGCAAAACGATGCCCCCCTGATCCTTCAGCACGGGTATTTTGAGCAAAACGGTGACAGCTTCAATCCTGTCGATCAACGTCGTGAAGTTTTAGATATCGAGCCAGCAGAACCACTCAAGTTAGTTTGCGATCGCTTTCTCGATAGCCTCCAATGCACCCCATCAGAACTAGTATCATCTGCCTGGGTCGGTGCCCAACTAGTACAGATTCTTAGCTGTCTTTCCCAATCCCTAAAGCAGGGAGGACACCCAGTCCCAGTCCCTCTATTGCCAATACTTTCAGATTAGCCTTATCATCCTTCATCCCTCATCCC
>DNXU01000125.1:2365-5703 GCA_003505715.1 Cyanobacteria bacterium UBA8803
CCCTCATCCCTCATCCTTTCCTTGACCGCTAACAATTTTGTCTGCCGTCTCTTGTCCCTTATCCATCGTCGGCAAAGTAATTTCAACCGTAGTACCCTTACCATCTCCCTCGCTGAAGAGGGTAATAGTACCTCCCATCATCTCCATTAAATTCCGAGAAATCGCCAGACCCAAGCCCGTACCGCCATACTTGCGAGTTGTTGTACCGTCAACCATGACAAAGGGACGGAATAGTTTGGACTGTTGAGTTGGATCGATACCAATACCCGTATCTTGAACAGTAACGATGGCACTGGAGGAATAAACTTCCCCAACAGGCAACTCTTTACCTATTTCTAATTGCCCATTGTCTTGAGTTTGGAATTCCTGCTTTAAAGAAAAAGCTCCATTAGACTTGGCAGTCTCTTGCCTATTTTTAGTTACCGCCTCTATCCGCGTACTAATGGTAATACTGCCAGAGTCAGTAAACTTGGTAGCGTTGCCAACCACATTCAGCAGCACTTGCTTGAGTTTAGCTGGATCGGCACGAACGGGAATCACCTCATCCAGATCAGTGGTATTGAATGCTAAGCCTTTGCTTTGAATGGGAACTGCCTGTAAATTAATGACTTCATCAAGCAACTTGCGCAGATCGACTGGCTCGATTTCTACTGAGAGTTTCCCAGCCTCAATCTTGGCTAGATCTAGGATGTCATTGATAATTCCCAAAAGGTGAATAGCTGCATCGTCAGCTCGCTGTAAAAAATCCAGTTCTTCCTCTCGGTCATCACAGAAACCATCCTTGACCAGTCGCAGGCAGCCAATGATACCATTAAGAGGGGTTCTTAGTTCGTGAGAGGTACTAGCTAGAAATTCATTTTTGAGCTGATTAGCATCTTGCGCTTCTTTCCAAGCCCTTTCGAGTTCTTCTGCCCAATGTCTGAGGCGAGCGAGCATCCCATTCAGAGCCTTGGACAATTCGTTAAGTTCGCGGATTTGGAAATCATGGGGGATTTGATCTGCCGAGTGCAGATGAGATTCATTAAGAGCGTAGTCCCTAAGTTTTTCTAAAGGACGGGCTAGATCGCGAGCCACATAAAGGGTAACTAAAAAGCAAACCCCAATTAAGCCACAAGTAAGGATAAATAGCACTCGCTGAATATCTCTGAGACCGACTAAGGCTTTATCTAAGGGAGTGACGGCTAAAATCGTCCACTTTTGGTTGGCTTCAGTTGTAACTGGGCTAGAAATAGAGGTGTACCCAGCGAGTAATTCCTGGTTGTTTTCAAAAGAAATATGCTGGAAATACTCTCGTCCTGCCAGAGCATTGTTTAGAGCAATTTGCAGCCTATTGGCATCTGGTTCCTGGGTGATATTACGTCCCACTCTTGATGGCAGCGGATGAGCCAAAATGATTTTATCTTGGTTGATCACGACTGGATAACCAGACAAGGAACCTGGTGCTATCTTTTCTGAGTGCTGTAATAGGGTGGATTGAATACTCAAGGTATATTGGAGTTGGCCAGAAGAATTATAAACTGGCGCACTAAACAATAATTTCAGTTGACCACTAGATTTGGTTTGATGAATATCTTTAGTTCTTGAGGTTGAGGTTGTTGGAGGGAGTAGCGCCATTACATAAACCTTAGAAGCATTAGCGATCGCTCCATTGTTCTGCACCGTCCATGAGGAAGCTGCCTCCGTACTAAAGATGGATACATTCCCGCAGGTACTAGCCACAATTTGGTTAGTCTGGAGATCGAGCAACTGTACGCAATCAATCTGGGTTGGTAGTTGTTGAGCAAGTTGATTGATAAATTGTTGATGGGCTTCTGATGACGAGGACTGTAGAGCTACAGATTCACTCGCTGTTATCAAATTAGCCTTTAAGGCTGCAATCGATTGGTGAATGCTTTCACCTTTTCTGACAGCACTTTCTGTAAGATTTTGGCGAGCAGTTTCCAAAAGCGTCGAGCGTGCTTTTCTATAGGTGACATAAACCCCTGTGAGTAAAACTGGTACGCTTAGCAGCAACAGGCGCGAAAGTAGGATGCGACGGAAGGAGTATTGACCTGGCTTAGCCATAGGACATCTGATCGTGATTGAAGGAGAAAACCCAACAGGGTTAGATAATACAGAAGTTCAGGAGTTCAGGAGTTCAGGAATTTAGGAGTTCAAGAGTTCAGGATTTTCCTGAACTTTGGACTACTGAACTTCAACAAGAGCACGGAGGGAGTAAGGCTCAGAATCCCCCATTGAAAGAATTTCAACTGTGTCCTTGCCAGTGGGGTGGGAATCTCGATCAACATGGCATTATGAACTCCTGAACTCCTCCATTCTGAACTTCTTTAGAGCTGTGGCTCATGGTCATGCTGTAAATAGGTAGTTTGATGGGACTAGTTTCTATCCTAGAACGGTTCAAAATCTCCTTGTATCCTGACCGGAGGCTGAGTAGGGTGGAGAATCCTCTCATTTCTATGAGAGCAATGTTATATCACAGGGAAAGGGGAATAGGGGGAGAGTAGATTTAGCACGTCAAAATAGAACGAATTACATTTATTTTCTCTCCCTCTTCCTATCCCTATTTTTAGACGAGAAGCCAACTGCTAGCTAAATATGCCGGAAAGTGCTATTTTGCCTCGACCTCATATGACTCTCGTTCTTGCCATGAGTGCGGATGGCAAGATTGCCGACTTTAGGCGATCGCCAGCTAGATTTGGTTCTCCTACGGATCGGGCACATTTGGAACAACAAGTAGCCTTAGCTGACGGTGTCTTGTTCGGTGCGAGTACTCTTCGCGCCTATGGCACAACCCTCGGTGTCTCGAACCCCCAATTACTGCAACTTCGACAACAGCAAGGCTTATCAACCCAACCCGTCCAGATTGTTTGCTCTCGTTTGGCAGAATTTGACCCCTGGTTGCGCTTCTTTCGCCAGCAGCTACCCCGATGGTTACTGACAACGCCTGTAGGTGCCCAGCAATGGCACTCCCAACAGGAGGAAGGGATTAACTCTTTTGAGCAGATTGTAGTGGTTGAATCCTGCTCCACTGGGATTAATTGGAAGGATGCCTGCCACAAATTAACACAACTAGGTATCCGACGCCTAGCTGTGTTAGGGGGTGGTGAATTGGTAGCATCGCTGTTAGTACAGGATTTAATCGATGAATTCTGGCTGACGGTTTGTCCTGTGATTTTAGGGGGTGCAACAGCACCAACACCAGTTGAGGGTGAGGGATTTTTGGCTCCACTAGCAAGGCGTTTAGAACTTTTAGGGGTTGAGACGATAGGGCAAGAGGTATTTCTTCACTATCGGCGACAGCGCTAGCTTGAAAATAGGGATGAGGGGATGAGGGAGTG
>DNXU01000125.1:6036-12823 GCA_003505715.1 Cyanobacteria bacterium UBA8803
TCACTCCCTCACTCCCTCACTCCATCACTCCCTCACTCCCTCACTCTCCTCTTCTGGTGAAGTTAGATTAAGGTATTGCTTTCATTAATTTCTATCGTAAATTTCGCCAATGGTTCAACAACCCCAGCTTGACTATTCCGTTACCTGGGTCAACCGGATCGCTGACATTCCTAAATCTGAGTGGGATGTCCTCGCTCAACCCTTGAAAACACCTTTTCTGGAATGGGAATGGTTAAATAATCTCGAAACATCGGGTAGCGCTACCCGTCAGACGGGGTGGTTGCCCAATCACTTGACGGTTTGGCGAGACCGACAGCTGATTGCAGCTGCGCCTCTTTATATCAAAGGTCACAGTTACGGTGAATTTGTCTTTGACCACCAGTGGGCTGACTTGTCTCATCGCTTGGGGATCAAATACTATCCAAAACTTTTGGGGATGACGCCGTTTACACCTGCTGTCGGTTATCGGTTTTTGATAGCGCCGGGAGAGGATGAAGATGAGCTAACAGAGATGATGGTGGCAGCAATTGACCACTTTTGCGATCGCAACAGAATTTCTGGCTGCCATTTCCTATTTGTCGATCCTGAATGGCGACCCGTTCTAGAACGCCATGGTTTTACCAGTTGGTTGCATCACAGCTATATTTGGCAAAACAAGGGCTTTAATACTTTTGAGGATTATCTGAGTATATTTAACGCCAATCAGCGCCGGAATATCAAACGGGAGCGCAAAGCGGTTACCACGGCAGGTCTGTTTTTGGAAATTAAGAGGGGTGATGAGATTCCCAAATCCTTGTTTCCCTCTATCTACAGCTTCTACAGCAGTACCTGCGATAAGTTTATGTGGGGCAGCAAGTATCTGACGCGCAAGTTTTTTGAGCAGTTGTATCCCAACTACAGCGATCGCGTCTTGTTGGTTACTGCCTATCGGGAAGGGGATAACCACCATCCGGTAGGTATGTCCTTTTGCATAAACAAGGGTGAACTACTCTATGGGCGCTATTGGGGTTGTTTTGAGGAATTTGACTGCCTGCATTTTGATGCGTGCTACTATACACCGATTGAATGGGCGATCGCTAATGGCGTTCAAATGTTTGATCCTGGTGCAGGTGGACGCCATAAGAGACGGCGCGGCTTTCCAGCCACTCCCAATCACAGCCTGCACCGATTTTATAATGCCCGTCTAACTCAGATTTGGCGTCATTACATGGGTGAGATTAACGATATGGAACAGCAGGAGATCGATGCGATTAACCAGGATTTACCCTTTACCAAGCGGGATGTTGAATTCCTGATTCAGGATTAATAGACTGGGCAAACAGGTTCACAGGGCGTTTCTTGTAGGTAGACTGACAATACAATTAACAAAAGAAAAATCGCTACCACAAAACATGAATCAAACAGCCCAAGCCCTGAATGCTATTGATAAAGAACTCTCCAAACGTCCCATCAACCTCGATCCGGGTGGATATTTCATTATCTACCTGGATCGAGATGCAAGGCTTATTTGTGCCAAGTATTTCACTAATTTAATTGACGAGCGCGGTTTAGCTGTCGATCCGGAAACGGGGAAACCGATACCAGCACGAGGTAAGGTAGGACGGACTCACAGCAACTTATTTACTGGGAGAACGGCCAAGGAAATTTGCATAGCAATTTTCGAGCAAACCCAGCCCTGTCCTGTAACGATGTTGGATCATGCTGCTTATTTGGGTCGGGAGTTCGTGCGGGCTGAGTATGCTCTAATTAGCGGTCAGGACTACGTTCAAGACTAGTGCAGCTTGGCGGAAATACTAACCAGTTGAAAAAGGTTAAGAAGCTTACTGTACAAGCTTTCCTAACTTTTGCCTTCGGTCTTGGAGCCTTCGGTACACTAGCCTGAAAAGCCCTGATAGAAGAAGTAGGTAGCCATAGGGACAACTGTGGCGATAATCAAGATAGCAACGACCCAGATGGTGGAATTTTTACTATCGGTTTCTTCTGCACTGGTAAATGTACCTTCTACCTGAACGGTTTCTTCTACCACAGGGGGGCCGGGGTCAGGTTGACCGGAAAGTATGGCAACTAAGCGATCGCTCGCATCCAAGAACGCCTGATTGTACTTGTTCCCATTCTTGAGTGGCACAGTCATGGTTTCGGATGCTACACTTTCGGCGATTTCGTCGGACATCATTGACTTAACTGCTTCACCAGTAACAATGGCAGTATTATTGGTGAGAGTATCAATGACCAGCAAGGTTTGATTGGCTTGGTCTTGCTCGGTCGGATACCATTTTTTAAACAGCGCTTGAGCAAAGCTGTCTGCGGTTTCACCGTAGTCTAAGCGGCGAACGGTAACTATCCTGACCTCGTTACCCGTTTTTTTGGCTAAATCTTCCAGTTGGTTGTTTAACTTACCTTCATTAAGGCGACTAACCACTTCTGATTTGTCAATTAGCCAAGTTGGTTCCCCTGCACTGACGTTGGGCATTTCATAGACGCCAGTAGCATTGGCTGGTGTTGCCACAAACCCACTTGCCATGATCATGAGTAACAGGCACAGCATAAGATGCTGTAGGTATTTGCGTCCTTCGTATAGTTGATTTAAGCTCTCTCTCATTTAATCGCTCTCAAGATTGCCTTTTTTCCCAAAATACTATACAAATTGGCACACAACCGACTTTTTAAATTAATGAAGGGCGTGTTAGGGTTGAGGCATAGCAAACTGCTTGCTCCCTGAGAGTGCTAAGCATGAGTTCAGTACAAATGTATCGGGGTTGGATTATCGAGGCTAGGCCAGTGTTTTGCGTGCAGGTGTGGAGTGCCGCTGGGGAATGTATAATTCCCGTTCATAACGCGAAAACTCAGGAAGAGGCACTGCATTTGGCCAAGCACTGGATTGACATGCAAATGAATCCTGATGGAATGAGACCGCAACCGAATGATGTGCCTCCCCCTGATTTCGACGATGATGATATTCCGTTCTGAGTTTTTGGTTGATAGCTAGCGGTAGCCTGGTGGTCAGATTTGGTATACCGTTAGAGGCTAAGGGAGAGGGAGAAGGGACAAAAACTCCCTCCTCCCTTTCCTTTGTCTCTCAGGACAACTTAATTAGGATTTAATGAAGTTTTCTAAAGGTAACCCGTGATTCTGTCACTGGATCACCTCTGGCTGCTTAAAATGTTTTCTCAGGTATTTTCAGAAATTTAAGACACAGGAGAGGAGAAATCCGTATGGCGGATGCGAGAGACATAGAAGTTGTTCACCCTTATGGGGGTGACCCATTCGTTGGTAATCTATCGACCCCCATCAGTGATTCAGCATTTACCAGGGCTTTCATCGGTAATCTGCCAGCTTACCGTAAAGGGCTATCTCCAGTGCTGCGAGGGCTGGAGGTTGGTATGGCTCATGGTTATTTCCTAGTGGGTCCTTGGGTGGGATTTGGTCCACTGCGCGATTATGCAGAGGCTCGCTATCTGGGCGGCTTAATTGGAGCCTTAGCCTTAGTGTTGATTGGAACGGCAGGTATGGCAGCTTGGGGATTAGTATCCTTGAAAAGCGCTGATGAAAGCCCTGCGAATACCGATCGCCTCAAAACCTCTGAAGGGTGGAGCGAGTTTGCTGGTGGGTTCTTTATTGGTGGTATGGGTGGCGCATTCGTTGCTTACTTCCTACTAGACCATTTTGACGCTCTAGATGCAATTTTCCGGGGTTTAGTTAATTCTTAATCCCCATTAGTTCGCTTGAGTAGTAATATCCCTCTGGGAACCTTGTAAATTTAGATAGGACGGTTTGATATGACAGGCTCATACGCAGCTTCGTACTTGCCCTGGATTCTGATTCCCGTAGTTTGTTGGCTTATGCCTGCTGTGGTCATGGGGCTTTTGTTTATCTACATTGAGAGTGACGCCTAACCTAAGTTAATTCTTAGAGTTAGTTCGAGAAGGCTAAAAATCACTTTTAACGAAAGGCAGCTCGTTTGGGGGAGTGCGGTGATTCCTAAGCCATAACTGTTGAGAGTTGGTGGATTAGAAGCACTGGTTCCCTCAGATTTTTGAGAGATTTCCCGACAAAGGCTAAGGATTTAGCTATTATGCTGGCTATTCCAAAATGTCTTGAAACATGGGATAAAGAGTATGGAGTTGTACTCAGTCAAGATGGGAATACTGTAGCACTTGGAGAAAGACTCAAGTTCTGAACTCTTGAACTTCTGTATTCTTCTTTTCCAATAGTGCTGCGACCCTAATTCATGACAGAATGGCTGGCGTACAAGCCACTGCGATTTTGCACAAAAAAACTTCTGATTTCGTAAGAAAAGGAAACAATCCTATGCGCCGATTGTTGGCTGTATTTTTCGCCCTAACTTTGTGGTTTAGCTGTGCCACTGCTGCCTCTGCTGATGTGGCTGGGCTAGTTCCTTGCAAGGAGTCCAAGGCTTTTCAACAACGTGCTAAAAGCGCACGCGCTACTACGGACGATCCCAATTCAGGTAAAAAGCGATTTGAGCGTTATTCTGAAGCCCTTTGTGGCCCTGAGGGGTTACCTCACTTAATTGTGGATGGTCGCTTCAGCCATGCTGGTGACTTTATTATTCCTAGCGTTCTCTTCTTATATATCGCTGGTTGGATCGGTTGGGTTGGTCGTGCTTATCTGCAAGCCATCAAGAAAGGAAATAATCCAGAAGAGAAAGAAATTATCATTGATGTGCCCCTAGCCATCAGCAAAATGCTCACCGGCTTTATTTGGCCTTTGGCAGCTGCTACAGAAATCACTACGGGTCAAATCGCTGCTAAAGACAGTGAGATTCCGGTATCGCCCCGCTAGTCACACTTTACTTGCCAACCCCTTTGAGGAATATTTTCGATGCAGTATTTTGTCAAGTTCCTTACTACAGCACCCGTCTTATTAACGATTTGGATGTTCATTACAGCGGGAGTTCTGATTGAATTTAATCGCTTTTTCCCAGACTTGCTATTCCATCCCCTGCCTTAAGGTGACACCTCAGCTTATCTGAATTGTAGGGCTGATATTTTTCGGGAAAACTTCAAGTCCAATTTGAGAAAATACTCCACTTTGGGGTGGAGTATTTTTTTGCTGATGATTTTGATTGATAATAAAGCCAAGAGTTAGTCCAGGGGAGCCGAACCATTAGGATGGCTCCCCAAGTCTAGTAATCCCAAATTAACTCAAACGGTATTGGGAGCGCACGCCATGATACAGTACAACCCGTTGCAATATCTTCCCACCGCTGAAGAACTGCCTGATTCTGACGATACCCCTGTGGATAATGAACTGCAAAACCTGATTCCTAATCTGTTACGAGCAATTCTGGCTTTGAATTGGGCAGACCGCATGGACTGGTTTTTGGGAATCGACATGGGGGTCTACTACGACCCAGGTAAAGAGGCCATTGTACCGGATGGCTTCCTCAGTTTAGGAGTGGAGCGATTCAAAGGAGGTGGTAAGCTCCGACTCAGCTACGTTCTTTGGCAAGAAAACTATATTGTGCCTTCTTTAGTGTTAGAGGTAGTCTCGAAAAAGCCTGGTAGTGAGTATGACAGGAAAATGACTAAGTATGCTGAGATAGGTGTGCTGTACTACGTCATTTACAACCCTGACTATGGGAGGCGTGACAAGCACTCTGCATTTGAGGTCTATCGCCTAGTAGATGGGATCTACGAGTCTCAGAAGGGAAACCCAGTGTGGATGCCTGAAATTGGTCTGGGTATTGGTTGTGAGGTGGGTACTCATGAAGGATACGTCAGGGAGTGGCTCTACTGGTATGACCAAGAGGGAAACCGCTTTCCTGCTCCAGATCAAGTCATTGAACAAGAACGCCAGCGAGCTGAACAAGAACACCAGCGGGCTGAGCAAGAACGCCAGCGAGCTGAAAAACTTCTTCAGCAGCTTGACTCCTTGCGTGTCAGGTTGCTCGAACAGGGGATTGACTTGGACTTGGAGGAGGACAATTAGCGATTCAGAATCACCGCCCTAGAAGGGCAGTGATTCTTTATTCATGGGGATTATTGTTAACGCGACCCTGTAATTTTGCTGTACTATTGCGACGAGGATTAATACATCCAGTAATCAACCAAGCTCCTGCATAGAAAACTCCACCAGCCAAAACGCTGAGAATCAGGGACAAGGTAAAGGGATGAATGGAGTAAGACTTAAAAGGCATAGGAACTGAGTCTTTCTGTGTCAATCATTTGCTGGAATAGTGCTTGAGCTGGGGTGAGGTAGCGCAAATCTACTTTAATCTGTTCTTGAAAGTGCTTGCACAAGCGGTTCAGGAATTTTTCTAAGAACTCTAGGTTATCTTCTGGTAGGCTGTAGTTGCGAATTTGGCTGAACCAGTAACAATAGTTTTCTGAATTGATAGCGATCGCAGTCTTATGGTCTTCCATGTCGCACAAGCGATGAGCGTAGTTGAATCCAGTTTGCTGAATCTCAATCAGCCATGCCTTTAATTGCTCGACACGCTTGGCTCGTTCTTCGGGATCTTCTGATTCTGCCTGCATCTGAGTAAATTCATTGACCCTCTTTTAGAGTCAGTCATTGTTTGATTGATTTAAGTCAGATTGTCGTGAGTTTGCTACGCGCAGCCAAGATCAATACACTTCATCATGAGTGCCAATATCAATTTTATGTTGCAATTCTGGGCACTTCCGCACCGCCGCTTTGAAAGCTCTAGTAAAAGATGATGATAAAACAAGAGTTTTCACTTAGTTAACTCAGCCATCAATTCATCAACAGTCCCTCGAAGCACTTGTTCAGTTTTATACTCTTCTTCCTCTTCTTCTTCGTG
>DNXU01000125.1:12849-18145 GCA_003505715.1 Cyanobacteria bacterium UBA8803
GGGGGTAATGGCAGCGGATTTGGGATGAAACCCTTTCTTTGCCTAAGCTGAAGTCTAGCTTATAACCCCCCAAACCTGGGGGGGGAACTAGAATAGAATTTTCTCCCCCCAAGGTTGGGGGGTCGGGGGGGCAAAATCGAGCCTTCACGAAAAAAATCCCCCGCCCGGAGGCAGGGGATTTTCTTTAATTACCTATAACGCTAGTTTTATTAGCTGTTAACCAAATTTACTAGCTGTTGAGGCAATTACAAAGGCCGCATAAGTGATGACGTAGCCAACGGTGAAGTGAGCTAGACCAACTAAGCGAGCTTGAACGATGGATAGAGCAACTGGCTTGTCCTTCCAGCGAACCAGGTTCGCCAGAGGAGTGCGCTCGTGTGCCCAAACTAGGGTTTCGATCAACTCTTGCCAGTAACCACGCCAGCTGATCAGGAACATGAAACCAGTAGCCCAAACCAGGTGTCCGAGGAGGAACATCCAAGCCCAGACTGACAGGTTGCTGGTGCCATAGGGGTTGTACCCGTTAATCAACTGAGAGGAGTACAGCCAGAGGTAATCGCGCAACCAACCCATGAGGTAGGTGGAAGACTCATTGAATTGAGCCACGTTACCTTGCCAAATTCCCAGATGCTTCCAGTGCCAGTAGAAGGTGACCCAACCAATGGTATTCAACATCCAGAACATAGCTAGGTAGAAGGCGTCCCAAGCGGAGATATCGCAGGTGCCGCCACGGCCAGGGCCATCGCAGGGGAAGCTGTAGCCGAAGTCTTTCTTATCGGGCATCAGCTTAGAACCACGAGCATCCAACGCACCTTTGACCAGGATCAGGGTGGTGGTGTGCAAGCCGAGAGCGATCGCATGGTGTACCAGGAAATCTCCAGGGCCGATGGTTAAGAACAGAGAGTTAGTATCGCTGTTGATAGCGTCTAGCCAACCAGGTAACCAAACATTACCGTGATTAGGCCAAGCTGTGGTGGCAAGGCTATCCGGATTGGACAAGAAGGCGTCAAATCCATAGAGCAGCTTACCGTGAGCGGCTTGAATCCACTGAGCGAAGACAGGTTCGATGAGAATCTGCTTTTCAGGGGTGCCGAAGGCAACCACGACATCATTGTGGACGTATAGACCTAGAGTGTGGAAGCCCAAGAACAAGGAGACCCAGCTCAAGTGCGAGATGATAGCTTCCTTGTGAGCCAATACCCTTGCCAGTACGTTGTTCTTGTTAGCTTCAGGGTCGTAATCCCGCACCAAGAAGATTGCTCCGTGGGCGAAAGCACCAACCATTAAGAAGCCAGCAATGTACTGGTGGTGGGTGTAGAGGGCTGCCTGGGTAGTGAAGTCCTTAGCCATAAAGGCGTAAGGTGGCAGCGAATACATGTGCTGGGCTACCAGAGAGGTAATTACACCCAAGCAAGCTAGGTGCCAGCCTAACTGGAAGTGCAGCGAGTTGTTATAGGTGTCGTAAATCCCTTTGTGGCCTTCTCCCAACAGTCCACCGAAAGGCGTGCCAACCGGAGGATTATGGGCTGCCATGATATCTTTCATGCTGTGACCAATGCCGAAGTTGGTCTTGTACATGTGGCCAGCAATGATGAATAGCACGGCAATTGCTAGGTGGTGGTGGGCGATATCCGTCAGCCAGAGAGACTCGGTCTGAGGATGGAAACCACCCAAGAAGGTCAGAATCGCTGTACCTGCCCCTTCAGAGGTGCCGAACACATGTTGGGCGGTATCGGGATTCTGAGCATAAACACCCCAGTTGCCTGTAAAGAAGGGAGCCAAACCTGCCGGGTGCGGCTTAACGGACAGGAAGTTGTCCCAACCGACGTGCTGTCCGCGAGATTCGGGGATAGCAACGTGAACTAGGTGCCCTGTCCAGGCCAAAGAGCTGACGCCAAACAAACCGGCCAGGTGGTGGTTCAGGCGAGACTCAGCATTCTTGAACCAGGCTAAGCTGGGGCGGAACTTGGGCTGTAGGTGCAGCCAGCCTGCGAACAGGAAGACTGCTGCTAGGATCAACAGGAACAATGCCCCTTGATACAGGTCGCCGTTCGTCCGCATCCCCTGGGTGTACCACCAGTGGTAGACACCAGAGTAAGCAATGTCAACTGGATTAGAAGCACCAGCGCGGGTAAAAGCATCAACTGCTGGTGCGCCGAATTGGGGGTCCCAAATCGCATGGGCGATGGGACGGATATTTAGTGGATCTTTGATCCACTGTTCAAAGTTACCTTGCCAAGCTACGTGGAACAGGCTGCCGGAAGTCCACAAGAAAATGATTGCGAGATGGCCGAAGTGAGAAGCAAAAATCTTTTGATAAAGATTCTCTTCCGTCATGCCATCATGACTTTCAAAGTCGTGAGCTGTGGCAATTCCGTACCAGATTCGACGTGTTGTCGGATCTTGAGCGAGATCCTGGCTAAATTTTGGAAATTTTGTTGCCATCTGTCTTAGGAAATCCTACTCGCTGACTTATGAGACTTATGCCATTAAGACTGCTCATGTTTTGTCTGTCTGAGTGACCCCCTGGAACCTAAGTTCCAGGTTGGTTCGGGTCTTGACAGGTAAGACACATTTGATTGTGTCCCACTTTAGAAATTTGCTATCAGGTCAAACAGCCGTTATCCGACTGATAGGATTCGTGCCAGGAAGAATGACCAGGTGGTTACGATTCCTCCTAGGAGGTAGTGAGCTACCCCTACAGCCCGACCCTGAATGATGCTCAGAGCGCGAGGCTGAATTGCTGGAGCCACTTTCAATTTATTATGCGCCCAAACGATGGATTCGATCAGTTCTTGCCAGTAACCACGGCCACTGAACAGGAACATCAAGCTGAATGCCCAAACGAAGTGAGCGCCTAGGAATAGGATGCCATAGGCCGAAAGGGCCGATCCATAGGAGTTGATCACCTGAGAGGCTTGCGCCCACAGGAAATCGCGCAACCAACCGTTAATCGTTAAGGCACTGGTAGCAAAGTTTCCACCGGTGATGTGAGATACGGTGCCATCAGAGGCTACTGTTCCCCAAACATCTGATTGCATCTTCCAGCTGAAGTGGAAAATCACAACTGAAATGCAGTTGTACATCCAGAACAGACCTAGGAAGACGTGATCCCAAGCCGATACCTGGCAGGTGCCGCCCCGACCTGGACCATCGCAAGGGAAGCGGAAGCCCAGCTGAGATTTGTCGGGAATCAAGCGAGAGTTACGGGCATATAGTACGCCCTTGAGGAGAATTAGGACAGTGACATGGATGGTAAAGGCATGGATATGGTGAACCATAAAGTCCGCCGTACCCAGAGCAATGGGCATCATTGCCACTTTGCCACCCACGGCCAGAATCCCACCACCAAAAGCATAGCTAACTGGCTCCAGTGCATTGGGAGCAGTACCGCCTGGTGCTAGGGCGTGGATATTTTGTACCCACTGAGCAAAAACTGGTTGTAACTGAATCCCGGTATCTGAGAAAAGATCCTGAGGACGGCCAAAAGCCCGCATCGTGTCGTTGTGAACGTACAGACCGAAGCTGTGGAAGCCTAGGAAAATACAGACCCAGTTGAGGTGAGAGATGATGGCATCCCGGTGACGGAGTACCCGATCCAACAGGTTGTTCTGGTGGACAGCAGGGTCGTAGTCACGCACCATGAAGATGGCTGCGTGCGCAGCGCCTCCAACAATACAGAAGGCACCAATCCACATATGGTGGGTAAAGATGGACAGCTGCGTGCCATAGTCTGTGGCTAGGTACGGATAGGGAGGCATCGCGTACATGTGATGAGCCACAATGATGGTCAGCGAACCGAGCATGGCTAGGTTCCAGGACAGCTGGCAGTGCCAAGAAGTGGTGAAAATCTCATACATCCCCTTGTGGCCTTCGCCAGTGAAGGGGCCTTTATGAGCTTCCAGAATTTCCTTGAAGCTGTGACCAATTCCCCAGTTCGTCCGGTACATGTGACCGGCGATGATGAGCAGCACGGCGATCGCTAAGTGATGGTGTGCCGTATCTGACAACCACAAGCCGCCCGTAGTTGGGTTTAACCCCCCCTTGAACGTTAGGAAGTCCGCGTACTGACCCCAGTTCAAGGTGAAGAAGGGCTTCAACCCTTGTTCAAAACTGGGATACAGTTCCGCCATCAAGCTCTTGTTCAAAATGAACTCATGAGGCAAGGGGATGTCGGCAGGAGCCACCCCAGCATCCAAGAGCTTGTTAATAGGCAGAGAAACGTGGATCTGGTGACCCGCCCAACCCAGGGAGCCGCAACCGAGCAACCCAGCCAGGTGGTGGTTCATCATGGATTCCACATTCTGGAACCATTCCAGTTTGGGTGCTCTCTTGTGGTAGTGGAACCAGCCGGCAAACAGCATCAGGGCAGCCATGACCAGGCCACCAATCGCTGTACAGTAAAGCTGGTAAGTATTTGTAAAACCAGCGGCACGCCAGATCTGGAAGAAGCCAGAGGTGATTTGAATGCCGTGGAAACCTCCACCCACATCCGCGTTCAATATCCCTTGACCAACAACTGGCCAAACGACTTGAGCACTGGGCTTGATGTTGATCGGATCGCTTAACCAAGCCTCATAGTTTGAAAAGCGAGCGCCATGGAAATACATGCCGCTCAACCAGACGAAAACAACCGCTAAGTGACCGAAGTGCGCACTGAATATTTTGCGCGATACATCTTCTAGGTCGCTTGTATGACTATCGAAATCGTGAGCGTTAGCGTGAAGGTTCCAAATCCAAGTTGTGGTTTTGGGTCCTCTGGCAAGGGTGCGGTCAAAGTGACCGGGCTGAGACCACTTCTCAAAAGAAGTGGGAACCGGGTCTTTATCGACCACTACCTTCGCTTTCGCCCCACGATCAGGAGGGCTAATTGTCATGAGGAATCTCCTCTCTAGACAAGGAACGAGAAATACCCTAAGGGAAGTTGACTTTTACTAATGAGGGGAAAGCACCGCCAATAGCGAGACTTTCCCTGGGAAACATCCCCGTTTTGAATAGTTACATTCAAAGGGATTACCTTCTGTTGTTAGATGATAGGTCTTGGCTCAGGAACTCTTTGGTAGCAGTTAACAAAAATTCAAACTTGAGCAAATCCAGCTCTTCTTTAGCTTGTACTGCGAAAGTACCCAGAAAAAAGTCAAGAGGAGTTGGCATAAAATTTACAAAAAGCAATATAAACCTAGGCTCGGTCTCAGGATCGCTCAAAAAGCCTCAGCAGTCAGCAATCAGCAAACAGTTGTTTTTTCTATAAACACCATAAACTTTTCACTCACGGCAAATTACTGAAAATAATTCC
>DNXU01000051.1 GCA_003505715.1 Cyanobacteria bacterium UBA8803
AAATTTGTTTAAGTCCCGTTAGCCAACAAGTTTTCCACAATCTGCTGCAAACGATACGGATCTCCAAAAACTTTTATCTCTGAAGCTTCCAGGAAATATTTAAGTTGAATAGCTTTAGCATCAGCCGTACTCTGCAAGGTATTAATAGCTGCTTCAACAATGGGTTTAAGGTCAACAGCATATAGCTCTAAACGTAGTTCGCCGCGAAGAGCGCGTGAGATATCTAAAATATTTTCTACCAGTTGTATCTGTAACTTGGCATTGCGCTCAATGGTCTCTAGAGTAGAGGCTGTGGTTGATGCATTAGGTTTGCAGCTGCGCAAGATTTGAGTGCCTAAAAGGATAACATTGAGTGGGGTACGCAGTTCGTGGGAGACAATATCGAAAAACTCATCTTTCAAGCGGTTCGCTTCTTCTAATTCCTTAGCCTGCTGCTTCAGTTGCTCTAAGGCGAGTTGTAGCTCTTCCCTGCGAAGGCTGACTTCATGTACCAAAGCCTCCAGATCTTGGTTTTGGCTAGCTAACTCCTGTTGCAACAAGTCTCGTACCCGTTTGAGTGCAATTAGATTACCAACTCTGGCTCGTAGTTCTTCCACAAAGAAGGGTTTCATTAGGTAGTCTTGAGCGCCAGAACGCAACAGTTGTACCCGCAGATCCTCGTCAGTTTTAGCAGTAAGTAAGATAATGGGGGTAGTATCCAGTTCCCGATAAGTACGTAACTGATGTACTAACTGGTCGCCGCTGAGGTAAGGCATCATCACGTCGCTAAGGATGAGATCTGGGTGCAGCGATAGAGCCTGCTCTAGACCATCCTGACCGTTCAATGCTGTGATAGTACGATACTCAGCAGCTAAGGTTCCCACAATGAACCGATTCATCTCCGGATTGTCTTCTACGACCAGTATCAAAGGTTTTCCCGTTTCCTGCTTGGCAGGCGTCTCGATCGCCTGAGTATAAGTCTGTAGTTCCTCCACTATAGGCAGCGCGATTTCTGCGGTGTCACTGGAGGAAACAGCGGTAGCAGAAACAGTGGCGTCTGGAGGAGCAATTCGTGGTAACTCGACGGTGAAGATCGCTCCCCCCCCTGGAGCATCACTAACACCAATAATGCCGCCGTGAAGTTCCACAAATTCTTTAACAATTGCTAACCCTAACCCTGTACCGCCGAAACGACGAGTAGTTCCATCGTCTCCTTGACGAAAGCGCTCGAAAACTGCTTCCCGTTGCTGTGGCGGCACCCCTGAACCGCTATCTTGGATCGCAATTACAGCACGCTCCACCGTAACCCTCTGCTGAGATGGAACAGCATCTAAGACTTGCTCAGCTTGGCTGGTAGATAACACGCAGCGAATAGTTCCTTGCTCAGGAGTAAACTTGAAAGCATTCGAGAGGAGATTTAATAGGATACGCTGCACCTTCCAGGCATCGATCTGTGCGGGGACAGACTCTGGTGTCTCGACAGTAAAGGCGATTTGACGCTCTTGTGCCACCCCGTCAAAGTTGGCAGCAGTTAGACGTACCAGTTGTGCCAGGTCACTAAGCATGTAATTGACCTCCATCTTACCCGCCTCTAGCTTGGAAACATCAAGTAGGTCGTTCACCTGTTTGAGCAGGAGGCGAGCATTGCGATCTACCAAGGCCAAGTTGTGACGTTGCTCCTCATTAAGTTCCTCGGTTGCCAGCAGCGTTTCAGTCGGCCCTAAAATCAGAGTAAGGGGAGTCCGCAACTCGTGGCTGACGTTAGCGAAGAATTTGGTTTTCAGTTGGTCTAGTTCTTTGAGCTGATCGTAGAGTTTGGCCAATTCTTGGTTGGCTTTCTCCAAATGTAATCGACGTTCTTCAGAGAGTTTGGCTTCTTGAACTAGTGTGATGGCTTGTGGTATCAACGGCGGTAAGGTAATTGCTGTGGTTACAGAAGCAATGGCCGTAATTAATTTCAGTCCTCCTGATAACCAATAGGTGGGTTGCCACAATGTCAACACCTCCATAAAATGGGTACTGCCACAGGCAACGATGAAGGTGCCAAATGCCAGGAACATCCAATGGAAGGGGATATCTTGGCGAGTTTTATGAACTAGATAGGCAAGGGTGGCAGAAATGGCGACGTAAGCTATTGCAATCAAAGCATCTGATGTACCATGGAGCCATACTAGCCCTGGCTTCCATAGGTAACAATGCCCGTGAGGAATAAAACCATTCACAGCTAAAAGTTTATTTAATAACCCAGGCCATAGAATTATCAGCGTTAGCGTAATGCTTAAGCCAATAACACCGTAACCAAGGTTGCCTCGGTCAGTTCGTATCATTATTTTCAGCTCAATTGAGGAGCGGTATTATGCTGTATGTTCGAGAGCTTGGTTTCTTTCCCACTAAATATCTACGCCAGCAGGGTCTTACTTATATCTTAATATTTCAGATGGGGCAAGTTAATAGCATTATTGCCTACGTTGAGGGACAGGTGAAGTCGGCTCGTGAATGTCGCAGCAAGCACCTAGAACAGCTTCAAGGCAAGTACAAGCACGTTAGCGATGCTCTAATCATGGCTGTACGGATAAGCCCATAATTCGCTTCATTACCCGAACAACGTCGTATAGCTCGTTATTCTGAGGGTTGGCAATTGTAAATTTGTTTGAGCGAGCGTACTGGCGGTTTTGTTGATTTAGCTTGACAAACATATAGTCCTCACCCGTCATTATTAATGCAAAAACGGGGGTTTCTGAGTTGGGATTTGCCATCATGTAGGTTAAAGTTTGGGGTAAAGCCTGCAAGACGCTAAAACCATATTGTTTGGATTCAATTAATACCACCCAAAGCAGATTTTGCACGACTAAAGCATTGATGCGTCCTTGAAGAATAGTCTCTCCTTGGTCAATTTCAATCTGAACGTATTTCTCTCCCCGAATTTTGTAGGGTGGGTCACACAAACCCAGGAGTTCTTGAAGGGGAGATAACATGATAATATTAACTGTGCCTTCAGAAATTGCTCCGTCTGCTATGTAGTAGAGGTAGCGGTTTTTTAGCCGCTCTAGTGAGGCTTTTTCTGCCTCGGTGATGTTGGGTAAGTCTTCATACCATTCATTGAAAAACTGAGGGTCATTGGTCTGGGTGAGGCGAAATTTTTCATGTGCCTCGTTCAGGTTTGTGATGGCTCTGGTAACTGCAACAGTTTCAACCATATTGCTCCCTCCTACTTATCCATTCACTTTCGTTTGTGTAGCCTAACGCAAGAGCAGCGAAGTTGACCGCAGATATCGCTACCTGAAGGGATGACAAGCATCTGGGCAGCGATACGGGGTTTGAGGCGTAGGAGTTGTCACGAGACTCGGCTCATAATCTCACTTGCGATTTCATCCAACGGCACCACGCGCTCGGCTAAACCAGAGTTCGCTACAATTCCTGGCATCCCCCAGACGACGCTAGTTGCTTCATCCTGAACAATAACCTGACCGCCAACTTCCCGAATGTACTGACAACCATGCCAGCCATCTTGGCCCATACCAGTCAGCACCACAGCTAAAGTTCCAGCACCATAAGTTTTAGCTACCGAACGAAACAGAACATCTACAGCAGGACGACAAGAGTTCTCCGGTGGTTCTTGGTGGGTGCGAAGTTTTACGGATGTGCCTTGCCTCTCGACAACCATGTGGTAATCTCCTGGTGCAATCCAAGCTAGTCCGGGTTCTAGAATACCGGATGTATAGCCTTCAGCAACCCTAATCTGACACTTTTGCCCCAGTCGTTCTGCCAAACGCTTTGTGAATACGGGGGGCATGTGCTGAACGATCGCGATCGGAACTGGGAAATTAGCAGGGAACTGACGCAAAACAGTCTCAAGGGCGTTTGGCCCGCCAGTGGATACCCCAATGGCGACAATATCGATTTGGGATTTGGGATTTGGGATTTGCGATGGAGTATAGATAGCTGAAGGGATATTAAAATTTTGACGTTTGACGTTTGCCGTTTGAATTTCTCCTATACGGCCTGTACTTCCGCCAAATATTTTAATTTTAGGAATCAGTTGCTTTTGAATATGCTGTAGCGCTTCCTCCTTGCTCTTCATATTATGAGGCTTGGTGACGTAATCTGTAGCACCAAGGGTGAGTGCGTCCAACGTGGCGGCAGCACCGAGTTCTGTCAGCGCACTAAACATGATAACTGGCAGGTACTTATCCTGTTTGCGGATAGCAGCCAATGTCTGTAGACCGTCCATCTCAGGCATCTCAACATCCAGCAGGATCAGATCGGGATTAACCTGAGGAATCTTGGCAAGGGCAATATGTCCGTTGGCAGCAGTAGCAACTACCTCTAGTGCTGGATCGCCGTCGAGGATATTACTCACCATGCGACGCACGACCACCGAGTCATCAACAACCAGGATACGGATTTTGGGCATAATAACTCATTCGCAACTATACGGGAAAGACTTTATTGCTCATGGTTCATGGTTCATTGCTTATGGGACTTCCAATAAAATTAATTATCCAGTCCATCA
>DNXU01000004.1 GCA_003505715.1 Cyanobacteria bacterium UBA8803
ATGGGGGGGCAGTCACCCTATTTACCCCAATCTCAGGTTCCCTTATCACCGCCCGTTGGTATGAATCCAGTGCAGGCGAATGGCTACCTAATGGGACAGTACCCTCCCTTCCCCCAAACTGCACCTGCCCTGCCTAATGTACCCTATCCCAACCTCCCCCCAGCCATCCCAGCTACTACTCCTACCCCAGCGATAGGACAAGGATCTTCTATTCCTCCAGCGATTGGAAGTACGGCGTCGAGATCTCCCACGTTACGAGCCCAGGGGAGTTTTGTTACTCAGGGCGGTAACTCCGTAGCAAGGGGGCGGCTATCGGGAACCTATCCGCTTTCATCCCAAGCCCTATTTGGTGCCACTCTTGATTTGACGAGCGAGGAAAGTGGCTTAGCTGATTCTCCGGGGCAGGGTTTAAACATCAACGAGCTTTACTTTGCAATGGCTCCGTTTGATACTTTGCCTAATCTAAGGTTTGTCGTCGGTCAGTTGGACTTAACCTCTTACTTTGATCGCAATAGTTTTGCCAAAGATGGAGTCAGCCACTTCTTTAACTCGGCTTTTCAGACAAATCCGGCCTTAAGTGCTGCTGGGATTGCATCCCATCCAGGGTTTCTAGTTAATTGGACGTTAAACGATAATATTGAAGCTAAAGCCGCAGCCTTCTCTTCATCTCAAAAACTGAGTGATTTTGCCTTAGATGGATTTGCTGGAGAGATTGGCCTGCGCTACGGCAATGGGATTATTCGCGGCACCTATTCCACAGGTAGGGATGCGGGTTCAGATACTAGCTTTCAGGAAGCATTCTCCATTCCTCGGGGCGACAATGGTGATGAATTTGGACTAGAGAGCGGCGATCGCGAAGAGGCTTACGGACTCAACGCCGAATACTTTGTCCCCGACTGGAACATGGGGGTATTTGGCCGCTACGGTCGCTATATTAACCGCGAGTTGGATGAAAAAGCCACAACCTACAGTTTCGGTATCACCTTCTTAGATGTATTCAGTAAGGACGATCGCTTAGGATTAGCCTACGGTCAGACCTTATCAAACAATCAAGGTCGAGAACATCCAGACGTATTGGAATTATTCTACGATTTTCGATTTTTACCCAATATGCGGCTTGGTTTTACCGTTCAGCAACGCAATGGCTTATCGGAAACAGATGTTGGTGTGAGAGTGAAAACAGATTTTGATGTAATTCCTAATCGAACAAATTAGGGTTGTTAGTTATTTATTTCTTGGCAACAACCAACAACCAACAACCAACAACCAACGACCAATAACCAATGATGAAGATAATTGGGTTAGGATTAGCTGGGATAACGGTGAGCGTGTCGGTGGTTCACAACATACCCGCCGCCTATGCCCAAACCGTACCAGCACCGATTAGACAAGCCTTTTCCCTCCTCAGGGAAGGGCGAGTTTTGGATGCGATCGCAGCCTTTGAACAAGCGGTGCGCCGTTATCCCGATTCCTTAGATGCTAAGTTGGGTTTAGCGATCGCTTATAGGCGTCAGGGGCTGATCGAGCAAGCCTGGGATACCTACCAACGAGTGTTGGCTCAAGACCCGACCAACCAGTTAGCGCTCAAGGCGATTGGACTGTTTGGCACTTATCGCTCAGAGTGGCAGGTACAGGGGATTGAAGCCCTCACCACCTTGCTCAACTTGAATCCCAATGACTTAGATGCCCGTGCCAGCCGTGCCTTACTTTACGGTTACCAGCAACGGTTTACTGAGGCTCTAGCCGACTATCAAATCGTACTGCAAGTTAACCCAACGCCAGAAGTGTTGCTCGGTGCTGCTGAAACCTACACCAATAGCGGCAACCCTCAACAAGGACTCGACTTGTTTAACCGCTACCAAGCTACGGGCAAACCCATTACGGGTTATGCAGCGATCTCCTACGCCCGGGCTTTGCGAGAAACAGGCAACCCGATCGCAGCGGTACAAGTACTAGAGGCTCAGCTGAGAACCTCAACTCAACTAGACGATTTAGCCATCCAAACTAGAGCTGCCTTGTCCCGCGCCTATCTTGCCGCCGGACAAACTAATCAAGCGTTGGCGGTATTAGCCCCCTTGCAAGGCATTCCTACTGCCGTCTTGCCCCTAGCGCGATCGCTCAACGAGATTCGCAATCAAACTAATGATGCCAGTCTCCTGCCACAAGTGGCCAGTCTCTACCGTCAGGCTTTAGCTCAAACCCTCAACCCTGACCCCAGGTTGCTGCGGGAGGTAGCGGATATCTTTAGCGGCATTCCCAGCGAACGAGCAACTGCCCTACAACTGTATCAACAACTATTAGCACTCCAACCGAACGATCGCACACTGCTGGTGAAGCAGCTATCTCTAGAGAGCCAGCTGGGTTTAATTTCTAAAGCTGACCTGAGAGTACGTCTGTTTAGTGTCCTGCAACCTCTCCCCGCTGATCCTAGCGAACTGCAACAGCTTGCCCAAACCTTAGCAGGTATCGATCCCCCAGGGCCAGAATTTTTGCCTATTTATTTTGGTCTGCTTCAAGCTGGCGTCAACATTCCTTTTTTAAATTTCCGTATTGCCCAGCTGTTGCTCGAAAATAATGACTTAGCAGGGGCTAGAAACGCTTTGGCGGCTTACGCCATCACTCCAGAAGGGGCTAAAGACTTAGCTCCCCAGTTGCTCGCCGCCGAAATCGAACGTCGCGAGGGTAACTTAGAAGCTGCTGCCCAGCGTTACCTAGGGTTAATTGCCACCAATCCCCCCGACCTAGATGTTCTCAATGCAGCCTTGCGGGGTTTGGCGGGAATTCGGGTGCAACAAAATCGCCCCGTGGAAGCCCTCGCGATTTTTGACCAACTCATCGCTCGCAATCCTCAAGATGCTACCCTACAGCTTGCCCGCACCTCTTTGGCCTATGAAGCCAAGGTTATTTCTGAAGCCCAAGCTGAGGCAGTACTCAATTACTGGTTCCAAACCCAACCCCCTAATAATACGCCGCCAGAACTATTTGCTCTTGTTGGCACCTTACCTGCTAGCCCACGACGAGAACAGATATACAATTTCTTGCTCCAGATTGACCCGGATAATATCCCAGTGAATATCCGTGCCATTCAGACTATTGCCCAACGAAGTCCGACCCAGGCACGGGCACAGGTGACTCAGCTGGTCGCTCGCGATCCTAGTAACATTCGCAGTTACTTTTTGCAGGGGGAATTAGCTCAAGCCATCAACGATTTAGAATTGGCAGAGCAAGCCTACGAGATTATATTAGCAGCGCAGCCCACCAACCGGGATGCGCTATCAGCCTTAGGGGGAGTGCGGTTCCAACAGCGCAAGTTTGACTCCGCTGTGGATCTGTTTTCTCAGGCACTTGCTCTCAACCCCAATGACCTGAGCATCCGCAAGGCACTGATCGATTTGAATCGAGCTCAAGATTTTCAGATGCAGGCGCTTGCCGATCTAGAAGCCCTGCAACTCGAACAAATTCAAAGAGGGGGGATACCGGACAGCGACCTGTACCAGCGCAGGCAGCAAATCCAAGAGGACTTCCTGCAACGGCGGGGATTCCAGCCCCCTTGGGAACGATTTTAATCCCAAGTTTAGAATAGGGTGGAAATGCTAGGTTTAGTAACCGTGTTCAAATTGCAGCATTTTATCCAAGAGTCTCAGATTCTCCTGAGAACTCTTGCTCTTATGACAATTTTATCCCCTCTGGGGGGCTGCGTTTCCATATCTTTCCAAGAACCGCCCCAAACTCCTTCATCTCCATTATCAAGGCCAACGAGTTCACCGATTGCCAGTTCTTCACCATTACCCGTATCCACGGCCAACCAGGATATACTCGAACAGAGCTGGGACATCTACCGCAAGCAATTCATTCAAGAAGACGGACGAGTGATCGACTACCAAGCTAGCGATCGCTCAACTTCCGAAGGTCAAGCTTACGCTATGCTGCGGGCAGTGATCGTCAACGACCCTAACACCTTTGACCTCACCTTAACTTGGGCAGAGGATAACCTCCATCGCCTTTCGGCCAAGGGGGAACCCACTGACCAACTTTGGGTATGGTTGTGGGGCAAGCAACCAGATGGGACTTGGGGGCCAATTGACCGCAACTTTGCCAGCGATGCTGACATTGATGCGATTACAGCCTTGATTCTGGCTGCCCGTCGCTGGAATCGTCCCGAATACTTGGATTTAGCACGGCTGAAGCTACGAGATTTATGGGAGTTTTCTACCTTTGAGGTGCCAGGAGGTAAGCGCTATCTCTTGCCCGGGCCAAAAGAAGCGTTTGTCCCTTCTCCAGCTACTATCTACCTCAATCCTTCCTACCTTGCTCCCTATGCCTTTCGCCTCTTTGCCCAGGTAGATCCTGATCGCAACTGGCTGAGTTTGGTAGAGAGTAGCTACCAAGTTCTGGAAAAGTCGTCTAAAGTTTCCGCTGCTGGCTTGCCCAGTGACTGGATTGCACTCGACACGAAAACAGGCCAATTCCAGCCCATGCCAGCCAATAGCAAACTGCAAAGTGTCTATAGCTTTGATGCCTATCGGGTCTGGTGGCGGGTGGCCTGGGATGCCCAGTGGTTTGAATCTCCGGAAGCACTGCGCTATCTCAAAAATGCTACCCAACACCTCCAGAAACTATGGCGCTCTTCATCGCGCATTCCAGCGCGGATCGACCTTCAGGGGAAATCTTCAGTCAATTACGATGCCACATCTCAATACGCCATGCTTTATCCAGCTCTGCGTTTAATTGACCCCACAGCAGCTCAGCAGCTCTTGGAACAGAACCTATTACCTCGTTACAACGAGGGGATTTGGGATGATGAATCCGCCTACTACACTCAGAATCTAGCCTGGTTAGGATTGTTGCCTGCCAAAGCGATCGATCCTAAACTCTTAAAACCTCAATAGATAAGTGCCCTAAGCAATGGTACACCGAGCAGGATGAAACTATTTCTCCCTCTGACCCCTCTCTTTCATCAAGCGTATGTTCGTTTTATCCTTTTCCCTCACAATCTCTACCGGATTGAGACATCCGGATCGCCAAAAAATCGATCGGTTAAGTAAATAACTGGGTATCCCTTATATAAAGATTAAGATTCATTCCTATGAAACGCTTGTTTGGCTACTCCAAACCCACGACGGCTAAGGCCAATCGCGGACAAAATTCCTCCAACCGCAAATCAGCACCCAAGCGATTTTGGCTGCTGCTCCTCTGTGGCGTCTTGGTTTTGGTACTGGTGGCAGGTTCTACCCTAGTATCGGCTCAAAGCGATCGCGGACTCAAAGAGCAGGAAGACCAGTTGATTCGCGAGTACACCTTACCTAGCGCTCCACCCAAAGCCCCAGTTTATAAACCTCGACCCGCTCCTGCTCCTGCTCCTGCCAAAAAGCCAAGCGGTACCTCTACTCGGAAGCGAATCACTCCCGCACCAACCCGGCAGCAGCCTCAGAACGTTCCTGCCCAAACCGCTCCAGCTCAACCTGAGCCTGAACCTGAAGCGCCTGAAACATCGGCTCCACAGCAGCGTCCAGCACCTAAGCCCGCTCGCCGTCCCGAACCCAAGCCAGAGTCAAACGCGACTACAGAACCTCAGGATACCGGAGACACCCCAACTGGTAAATACATCTTGCAATTCAATCGCTCACCTGTAGTGGGTAATCGCTTCCGCTTGCGGGGCATCTATGCCACGTCCAGACTGGGCTTTACCCGCCCTCAGGGCTGGAAAATACAATCGGCTAAGGCTCTAATTCGCTACCAGCATTCACCTGCTCTGATTGCCAATCGCTCTAACCTAACTGTGGAGGTTAATGGCAGCAGTATTGGTTCGGTTCCTCTCAATCGCAAACAATCCCAAGTCGGTCAAGCAGTATTTAATATCCGACCAAACCTGATTGGGAACTACAATGAACTCGCCATTGTAGCACAGCAGCAGAATGAAGAAAAATGCAGCGATCCTGGTGATGCGACCCTTTGGACTGAGGTTCTGCCCGATTCAGAATTACAGTTTGAATTCCAACCCCAAGCCATCCCCCTGAACTTCAGCCGCTATCCCTATCCCTTTTTTGATAACCTCAATTTGGATACCAACCGCATTACCTACCTGTTGCCTAAGGTTAGCGATGATTGGTTGATGGGCGCTTCTCGGTTCCAGGCCGCGTTGGGTAGATTGGCCGAGTTCCGTCCAATTGAGACTCGCCTGGTGAAAGATATTGAGGATGTAGAGGCAGGCGAGCGTTTGGTGATTATGGGGACGCCAGCCAATCAGCCTGCTTTAGCGGATTTGGAGCTGCCTTTTCCCATTAGTGGCAACCAGATTTTGGATGGCAGTAAAGTGGCCTTACCCGAAGATGTCGGGGTATTAATGCTGACGACAACTCTTGATGGTAGCGTGCCAGTATTAGTTGTTACGGGCAATGGATCAGAAGGAGTTGCCAAAGCGGCTCAGTTCCTGGTGCAACCAGATACGAAGAAAATTGGCACCGGTCAGGCTATTTTAGTCAACTCCCTCAAGGATGTGCCAACGCCGCCTGATCGCAAGTGGCCTGATTTTTTGCCGGAAAAAAATTCCTTTAAACTCAGTGACATCAAAATCCCAGAAGACGGTAAGCCGTTGGAAGACATCACGGTTAGGGGTTCCGGAGCGCCACCTATTCCCATTGATTTTAAAGCCTTACCAGATGACGAGTTTACACGGGGGAGTTCTATGAACTTGCGTTACAGCTACGGCCCGCAAGTCAATCCTAGAACCTCTGCTGTAGAAGTGCTACTGGATGGGGTATTCATCGGTGGGGCGCGGCTGACTTCAGAGAGCGGAGCAACCAACAAAAATTTAAGAGTGGACTTGCCAGCTAACTTGATCAAACCCACCTCTAAACTTGAAGTCGCATTCCGACTTAACCCGCGAGAACCAGGAGAGTGTGGCAAGGTAACCGATCAACAACTTACAGGTACGCTTCATTCTGATACCAGTTTCAAACTCAATCGCCACCAATCTGTCCAACTGCCCAATTTAGAACTATTGCAGTCGGGTTTCCCCTTTACCGCACCACAAGATTTGTCTAGAACCGTTCTGGTGGTGCCGGATACAGCCTCAGAAACGGATCTGCTGACAATGCTCGCCTTCAGCGAACGCCTGGGTCGTCTGAGTAAAGCTGATAGTATTAAGCTCAATGCTTACACGACATCTACATTACCCGCCGACTTGCGGAAGACTCACCATTTAGTTGGAATTGGCAAGCGGGAGCAATTTCCCTTCCCTGAAGCATTAGATGCTGGGAACTTCCGCTTAAGCAATGCCTTTTCCCGCCAGTCGAATCAAGGCAGCATCCAAACCTTGCCTGACAACGAAGGCATCATTAAGGAAACTATGTCTCCCGATAACAGCGAGCGAGTCTTTTTGGCATTGTCTGCTCAAACCGATAGTGGGTTAGATCGAGTGCGGCAGATTATCAGTAAAGACTCCTGGTTCTTCCAACTCCAGGAAGATACAGTACTCATTAGCAGTGACCAGGCAGATGTCTCTGGTTACGACCCCGATGCCTACAAGCTCGAGTTCTTGAAACGCGCCCCCTCCACTCGCCGTATTGAAAACACTGGCATACTCAGCAAAGCATCTCGCTTCCTTCAGGAAAACTGGTTCTTCTTACCAGCAGGAATTTTTGCGATCGCCCTCCTACTTTACGGGATTTCTCAGTTCTACCTCAAGCGTCTTAGCGATCAAAAGAGTCATTAGTTGTTTGTTGTTTGTTGTTTGTTGTTTGTTGTTTGTTATTTGTTGTTTGTTGTTTGTTGTTTGTTGTTTGTTGTTTGTTGTTTTAACCCCAGGATAATCGCATTTTGGCACTCCAGGGTTGCAGGGTGGCT
>DNXU01000017.1 GCA_003505715.1 Cyanobacteria bacterium UBA8803
AATTTCGTGGGCAACACCTGCAACCATTTTGCCTAACCCTGACATTTTTTCGGCTTGGATGACATGGGTTTGGGTGCGTTTCAATTTTTCTACCGTAACTTCTAGCTCAGTAGCCTTTTCACGAAATTTTGCTTCTGAAGTGCGAAGTTTTTCTTCGGTACGCTTGCGCTGAATCAGCAATGCGGCTTGAGCCACAACCCCTTGAACCAATTCGACTAAATGGGGTTGGGCAGGGATGGCCGCTTTCTTAAAGAAAACCAAAACCGCTAGCACTCGGTTATTGAGTAGAATCGGGATACCAAAACAGGCTTTTAATCCCATGAGTACAGCTATTTCATGGCGTTTAAATAATAGGGAGGACTGGATAGAAACATCTTCAATCCATTCCGGTTGCTGGGAAGACCAAATCCTTCCCGGCAGTCCTACACCAGGGACAAAAGTTATTTTAAAACTTTGGAGCCTAAATCCTTGTAAGCTGGGATCGTAAGCACACCAACTGCTATCATTAAGGTCGCTGGTCAAGCCGCCTGAAAAATATTCTAGGAGCGAGCCATCCCCATTAGGAATCCATGCTTCTGCTAAATCCCAACCAATAAACTCGCAACAAGAATGCAGCATCAGAGACAAGGCGCAATTAAAGTCATCGGCTTGGGCAATAGCACTGGTTGCAGACAGCAAAAAACGGATTTCTTCTTCAGCACGTTGGCGCTCTAATTCGGCTCCGGCTCTAGCTGCAAAAATTCTCAGAATTAACTCTTTATCTGGATCGTTCTCTAGGGGAGAAATATCCATCACTGCTAAATGACCCATAATATTTCCCGCAGCATCGATTAACGGAATCCCTAAGTAACTCTGAACGCCAAATTCAACTAAATGCTGGGCCTCAGGAAAGGTTTCTTGTACGTCTTGAGGGTAGTAAGCTGTTGCACCCAAAATAACCTGTTGACAGGGGGTGCCAGGAAGTTCGGATTCAATGTTTTCGCCAAAATCAGAACCTGTCCAAAACGCTAAGGTGCGAACCCTGGAAGTCGATCCCTTAACTAATTGGGTGACAAAAGCGTAACGTACTTTGAGTACCTGGGCTAAGTAACGGGTACAACAGCGAAAAAATTCTTCTCCCGTAGCGGCAGCCGTTCCCTCGACTATTAATCGCAGCGCTTCTTCTTGCTGCTGGCGTTTGGTAATGTCTGTCTGAACGCCAATAAAGTGGGTTAACCGTCCGGTGTCATCTCGGACTGGGGTCAGGCAAAACTGGTTCCAAAATAACGTACCATCTTTACGATAGTTGCGCAGGATGACTTGAGTTTCTCTGGCTTTAGCAATCGCATGACGCAGTTCTTTGAGGGCGGGTTGGTTTTTATCATTCCCTTGCAAGAAACGGCAGTTTTTGCCGAGTACTTCCTCTTTCTTATAACCCGTGATGCGCTCAAATCCTGAATTGGTGTAAATAATTGGTCGCTCGGGCACTAGAGCATCGCAAATCATAATCCCATTATTAGAAGCAGCGATCGCTCGTTCTAGAAGTTGCAAATGCTCTTCGGTTTTTTTGCGATCGCTAATATCTCGTCCCACTGACTGAAACTCTAACAGAGAACCCGCTCGATCAAATATTGCCTGGATACTCCACTGCATCCAGCGAACTTCTCCCCTAACGACTAATCGATGCTCGATTTCTCTAACTGGGTTGTCCCAACTCAACGAGTTGAGAAGTTGCTCGATTTTTGCCAAGTCCTCTGAGAAAACCAATGATTGGAAATGGTTGCCGATGAGTTCGTACTGGGAGAGGCCAAAATAGCGGCAGTAGGCTTCGTTAACAAAAGTCAGCTTTCCCTCTGGATTAAACCTAGCGATCGCCTCGGTTTGTGCTTCCACAATCGCCCCATAGCGTTCTTCCGATTGTCGCAGTGCTTCCTCGGCTTTTTTGCGCTCCTCGATTTCTTGAACGAGCCTTGCATTCTGCTCTAAAAGTTGCTTGGACAGCTGACTGAGGCGCAAGTGGTTCTCAACACGCGCTAAAACCTCTTTAACCTGAAACGGTTTGGTGATATAATCAACTCCGCCAGCTTCAAAGGCTTTCACCTTCTCGAAGGTTTCGTGCAAAGCACTGATAAAAATAATGGGAACGTCCTTGGTTCGTTCATCTGCCTTCAACTGAGAGCAGATTTGATAGCCATCCATCTCTGGCATCAGGATGTCTAGCAAAATTAAGTCAGGTGGTGAGAACTGAGCAGCTTTGAGGGCTAGTTGACCGTTCCTGGCACAGCGGACTTTATACCCTTGCTCTGATAAAATCCGTTTTAAAAGATTTAAATTAGCTGGCGTATCATCAACAACTAAAATATTTCCTTTTAAGGAAGAATTTATAAAATTATTCATTTTTCATTATCACTTGTATTAAATCCAGTAACTGTTCGTACTGAAAATTATCTGCCCAAGCTGCTAGAGCGTTGGCTAGTGGTTCATTTTGTTCGCGAATGCGAGCGATGAAAGTATCGATTAGTTCCGCATCAAGAGCGACGATAGCACGGCGAAAATTAGCGATTAAATCCGCAGGGAAAGCTGCGAGAGCTTCTGCGAGCACAACGCCTGCTTCGGTTGCGGTTGAGGTAGATGCATGGGTAGGTTCATCGTAGATATAGCGTACCCCGATATGAGCCTGTAAGGCATCAAGGATGTCTGCTTCTTGGAAGGGTTTGCGGATAAAATCATCGCAACCAGCGGCGAGGAGTGTATTTCTGATTTCCTCCAAACCCGTACCACTCAGGGCAACGATCGCAGTTCCTTGGCCAACTGTGGTAGCTTTAATGCGTTTGCTTGCTTCATAGCCATCCATGACAGGCATCCGCACATCCATAAAGATTAAGTGTGGTGAGTATTTCTGCCACATTTCCACCGTCTCCACCCCGTTACTCGCTTCCCACAGTTCAAAGCCAAAGGGATTGAGGAGTTGCAATAGCAGTTGCCGATTATCCTGTTTATCGTCAGCAATGAGGATGCGATAACGAGGTTGATTGGGTGCTAAGGCGATCGCTCGGCGTAAGGGCTGTTTGGTTTCAATGTATCCAGTATCAACACTATGGACGGGAATATCAAACTTAAAAGTAGTACCCTTTCCAACTTGACTGCTGACGGTGATTTCACCACCCATCAATTGCACAAACTTTTGACTGATTGCCAGTCCCAAGCCAGTTCCTTGTCGCGTTTTAGCACCAGTTTTCGTTTGGGAGAAGGCTTGAAAGAG
>DNXU01000055.1 GCA_003505715.1 Cyanobacteria bacterium UBA8803
GTCAAGGTCAATGGCTATCGGATTGAACTCGGCGAAATCGAAACCGTGCTGGAAAAACATCCGGCAGTGAAAGCGGCAGTCGTTAATGCGGTTGGCTCCGATCGCCATCATCAGCGATTGTTTGGCTATATCGTTCCTGAACCGGAGCAAGCATCTTTAATCTTTGCAAGCCACAGTTTCCCGCTACAGGTTTTAGCCCAACGGTGGAGCGATTTAAGAGCAGCAGGAATTGCTCAATCTCAACAAAAACCCGACATAGATCTGCACGCATTCTCTCAATTTTGGCAAGGAATCGAGCATCTCAGTACCCTGTCAATGTGTCGCGCTTTGACAGCTCTGGGTGTATTTATTCATCCTCAAGAAAGCCATTCTTTATCGGAATTAATTCAGCTCGTTCAAATTCAACCGCGCTACGAAAAGTTAATCGGACAGTGGTTAAAAGTTCTGGTTCAAGCAGGCTGGTTGCAGCTGATTGGCTCAGAAACTTTCTTATGTCCGGAACCATTACCACAAGAAAATTTAGCACAACTTTGGCAGCAAATCGAAGCCTACGCTAATTGGGGAGGACGCTCGGATATCCTATTCCAATATTTCCAACGCAGCGTCGAAAATCATATCGCCTTGCTCAGAGGTTTAGTCGATCCCTTAGAATTATTCTTCCCTGGAGGTGAGTGGTCAACTGCTGAAAGCTTGTATCAATTCAACCCAGTCAGCGAATATCACCACAATATTTCTCAACAGGTTCTGAAGGCGATCGCGACTCATCATCCCTCATCCCAAAAGCTAAGAATTCTGGAAATTGGAGCGGGCACTGGAGGTGCCACAGCGGCAATCTTACCTGTTTTACCTCCCCAACAAACGATTTATACCTACACCGATATTTCCGCTTTCTTTACAAGCAAAGCCCAAGAAAAATTCTCAGATTACGATTTTATCGAGTATAAATTGCTCGATATTGATAAAAATCCCCTTCATCAAGGTTACGAGCCTCATCATTTCGATATTATCGTCGCTAACAACGTTCTGCACGACGCTCGGAATTTAGATGTTTCTTTAAAATATTTGCGAAATCTGTTAGCACCAGGTGGCTTAATCTTGATGGAAGAAGGCACTCGCAACAGTCGCCTGCAAATGATTAGCGTTGGCTTGATTGAGGGCTTTAGCCATTATGAAGACGAACGGATGCAAGTAAACTTGCCCCTACTTTCGACGGAAGCATGGCAGCGGATACTCTGTCGCAATGGGTTTGAAAACTTTGCTGCTTTCCCAGAAGCGGGTGCCAGTACGGAAATATTTGGACATCACGTTATGGTAGCGCAGTCGCCCGCTCAAGTAGAGCAATTCCAGCCGGAAAGACTGCGGGATTACCTAGCCGCACAGCTACCTAACTACATGGTTCCGGCGAATTATATGCTGCTCGATACCTTACCTCTCACTGCTAATGGTAAGGTCAACCGCCAAGCCCTACCCGTCTTTTGTGCTACCGAACCTCAGAGCGATCGCACGTTTGTGCTACCCCGCAATCCTCTAGAAACAGAATTAGCAGCAATTTGGATGGGTGTATTGGGATTAAAACAAATAAGCATTTACGATAACTTCTTCGATGTCGGCGGTGACTCTTTATTTGCCGTGCAGCTAATTTCCCAAATCCAGAAAAAATTCCATATCGATTTGCCCTTACGGGATTTCTTGGAAGCAGCAACGGTTGCTGATGTAGCCAAGTATATAGATACTGTTAAATGGGCAATGGCAGCTGCGACAGCATCTGTACAGTCGGGCAGTTATGAGGAGGTGGAATTCTAAGATATGGGCATCACTACCATTGATTTCTTATCCTATCTCCGCAGTTTAGATATCGAACTGTATGCAGAAGCTGATAAATTGCGCTGTCGCGCCCCCGCAGGCGTACTCAAGCCCGCTTTGCGCCTAGAAATCTCCCATCGAAAAGAGGAAATTCTCGACTTTCTTAAAGCTGCTACTCCCTTACCAGTCATCCAGCCCAACCCGTCAGAGCAATATTTACCCTTTCCTCTGACCGATATTCAGCAAGCCTATTGGTTGGGTCGATCGGATGTCTTTGCTATGGGCAACATCGCTACTCACGTCTATTTAGAACTCGATAGTCAAAATCTAGACGTGAGCCGTTTAAATCGAGCTTGGCAAAAGCTGATCGAACGGCACGATATGTTGCGGGCTATAGTATTGTCGGACGGTCAGCAACGCATTCTCTCGGAAGTGCCTACTTATCAAATTAAGAGTGAGGATTTGCGAGGTAAAAGTTCGGAAGTGATCGCTTTAGGATTAAAAGCCATGCGGGCAGAAATGTCCCATCAGATTCTGCCCACTGAATCCTGGCCTTTATTTGATATTCGCGCTACCCTACTTAACGATGGCTGGGTGAGGTTACACGTCAGCTTCGATGTGTTGATAGCTGATGGGTGGAGCCTATTATTGCTGTTTCAAGAATGGCAGCATCTTTATCAGCATCCAGAATCAACTCAGCGGAACCTATCGCTATTATTCCGAGATTACGTTCTGGCAGAGAAAGAGCTAGAACGGAGCGAACTTTATCAACGTTCCCGCAAATATTGGTTTAGCCGACTAGACAGTTTACCGAAAGCGCCTGACTTGCCCTTAGCGCAAAATCCTAGCGCGATCGGGCAACCTCACTTCGAGCGACGTAGCGGACATCTAGAAAGAGCGGACTGGCAGCGATTAAAACAACGCGCTACTCAAGCCTCGATTACTCCATCAGGAGTTTTGCTAGCAGCTTTTGCCGAAATTCTCACCGTTTGGAGTAAAACTCCCCGCTTTACGATCAATTTGACCATGTTCAATCGGTTGCCCATGCATCCAGAAGTGAATCAAATTGTGGGCGACTTTACTTCCCTAACCTTGCTAGAGGTGAATAACTCTGTCGGTGGAACATTTATCGATCGTGCCGTCAAAATTCAGAAACAACTGTGGCAGGATCTCGATCATCGCTACGTCAGCGGGGTGCAAATCTTGCGGGAATTGACCCGCAGGCAAGGAGGACAGACGGCGAGTATGCCCGTTGTCTTCACCAGCGCCCTAGCATTAGGCTCCTTACAAGGAGATACAAAAGGCTTAGCTGAATTTGGCGAGATGGTCTATAGTATCAGCCAAACACCTCAAGTTTGGTTGGATCATCAAGTATTAGAACAAGACGGGACGCTCATCTTTAACTGGGATGCTTTAGAAGATTTATTTCCTAGTGGTTTGCTCGATGAGATGTTTGGGAGCTACTGCGAATTTTTACGACAGCTAGCAAACGATGAGCAGCTTTGGTTATCCCCCCAAAGACAGCTAGTACCAGCGGCGCAACTGGCACAAAGAAAGGCAATCAATAATACTATAGCTCCGATACCAGCAGTAACGCTGCATCAATTGTTCCTCGATCGAGTTGCCCGATCTCCCGCAGCAATAGCAGTAATTACTTCTGAGCAACAATTTACTTACGCAGAATTGTCGCGACGCGCCCATTTGCTCGCCTGTAAACTGCGGCAACTCGGTGCAGCTCCCAACCAACTAGTCGCCGTTTTGATGACCAAAGGGTGGGAGCAAGTTGTTGCAGTGTTAGCGATATTAATATCTGGTGCCGCTTACTTGCCGATCGCTGCGGATCTGCCCCAGGAACGTCAAGATTATTTACTAGCTCAAGGAGAAGTTAAACTAGGGCTGACCCAATCTGGAAGAGGGAACAGAGGATCTCAGATTCACTGGCTGTGCGTCGATACCTTATTCCAAGGAGAGGCAAAGACAGATGAGATTCTATTCCCCACTCCCTACTCCGCACTCCCCACTGACTTAGCGTATGTCATCTTTA
>DNXU01000323.1:0-4741 GCA_003505715.1 Cyanobacteria bacterium UBA8803
ATTACCAATTACCCATCACCCATTACCAATTACCAATCTGCTAGAGCGGTCAGAAAGAGCTTGCCCAGAGAGTGGCCAACTAGCTCTTCGAGGGTTTGAATTCCTGCTTCTTGCACTGCCTCCATTATGTTAGCTTTCAGGGGCGGATTGCTCTCCATCTGCTTAATCGCGGCTGCAACTAGGATTACTTTTTCTAGTGGGGTATTGGCAGAATAAGTTTGCGTTAATCCTTGCAAGAGCTGCTGAATTTCCACTGCCACGTCCGACCATTTGGATTTGGCAAAATCCTTGTCGATGCGATCGAGTAGATTTTGAATTTCCTCTACGGCTTGGGGCAAGTCGGTGGGTGAGGGATTGGAGTGGATGATTTGAGGTCGGGATGGGGGTGAGTGCGGAATTTCTACGAACTTGTCCGACCACTTGGGTGATACGCTTGGCTGTTGAATAGGCTGGGGTTGAGGTGGGGGCTGAATTTCTACCACCTGATCCAACCAATTCGGTGATAAACTTTCATATTTGCTTTCATATTTGATAGATGGGGGTAAGGGTTGAGGTGAGTCCTGAATTTCCTCTACCACTTCCGACCAAGTGGGTGATAAGCTTTGGTCTTGAATAGGTTGGGGTAACTCCGGAATCTCTACTACTGTGTTGGACAAATTATCTGCTGGGGTATAGTTAGCTACCTCATAATCTTGAACCGCAGATCCTTGATGGTTGACAACAAAATCAACCCTGTCCAGACCTTTGCGCCACCACTTTATAAACTCTCCAGGCTCAAAGTTACCCCGTTCCGGACGGCGTTCTTGTTGACCCAGTTGCAGGTACACATAGTCACAAATCACCTCGCTCAAGATGGTTGTGGTGTTCGTCTGCCATCCTTCCAGACAAGCGCTGGTGAAGATGGCTTTGTTGAAATTGGTATCGAGTGCCTGGGATTTTTCTAAGTTAGCGCCACTGAGGTTTGCCATTCTCAGGTTGGCGTCACTCAGATTTGCCATTCTGAAATTCACCTCACTTAGATTGGCCCCGCTGAGGTTTGCCATTCTCAGGTTCGCCTCGCTCAGATTAGCGCGAGTGAGATTGGCAATTTTCAGGTTGGCCTCACTGAGGTTGACCCAAGTGAGGTTAGATTCAATCATATTAACTAGAGTAAGGTGGGCTCCACTCAAATCGGTTCCGGTGAGGTCTGCCTGATTGAGGTTTGCCCCTCTCAAGTTTGCCCCTCTCAAGTCTGCTCCTCTCAAGTCCGCTCTCGTGAGGTCTGCATCACTTAGGTTGGCCATCCTCAGGTCTACCTGATTGAGGTTTGCCATACTCAGATTAGCTTCATTGAGATTGGCTCTGCTCAAGTCCGCCCCACTGAGGTCTGGCAATATTTGATCGTTGTTTTCCCGCCATTGATTCCAAGCCTCTACCCCTTGCTTGAGGAGAACGAAATGCTGATCGTTTGCCATGTAGCGCTAGCCTCTTAGCGTGCTCACTTGTCGCAGCTTAGCTCAGTAATCCCCTGACCTACAAGTTGGGGAGAGGATAAACTTTCTAAAAAAACTTCCCGATTGGCACCAGCTTCACAAACTCCCGTTGCAGTTTCTGGTACAAGGGCAGGGATTCTGCTTCAATATGGGCATATCCTTTTAAACCTGGCCGTAGGAGGTCATCTTGTTGATTGAGTAACACTCGCACTGTTACTCTGGGCGGTTGTTGTACCCCATCACTGGAAACTACTGGGTCAAGATTACTGTCTTGTACTATTCCTGTATAACTCAATAAAGCAGTCGATTGAGGACGGAAAGTTACTGTTGCACCTTTGTGGACTAAGGGAGCATCTTCTGGTTTAATCTGTACGGTTATTGTTAACTGATTTAAGTCTATCAATTCGAGTATCTGATTTATGGAAATGATGCCATCTTCAGAGAATTTTTAATGGCGACTTAGGCGCTTTTCGACTGAATCTAACTCTGGCTCCCTCTGTTGCCCACACTTGTTGCCCAGTAACTAATATTTATTGAGATTTAGATATCCCGACTAGGGCGGAATAAGTGAGAAAAAAGCATAAGAATAGAGAAAAAATGGTGTCCAAATAAAGCTGAATTTCTGGACGTGTTTGGTTAACCATTTGTCTGGATTGAATAATGGTATTTTTTAAACTTGATGACTCGATATATTTTTGATGGCAGTTGTGAGGTAGCAACGGAGATAAGCGCAGGAGGGAATACTTTCTAAAGTAGTGTCAGGGATACTTAACCAAATTTTATTTGTTTTTGGGGATAATTTCATCTTATTAATTACTCTCCTGCCTGTTGCTTGAGTAAATTCACTAAATTATCTGACAACCATAAACCCGCATCTTGTAATGCTTGAATTCTGGGAGATACGGAAGTAATTAATCCCCGTTGTTTTGCCAGGATAATTAATCTACCTGTGCCAATAGTAATCATACCCTTTAAATAAGACAATCAGAGGGGAGGAGTTTATGACAACTCGCTTAATCAACATTTGCCATTTCCTCTGCTAACTAAAGTCCACTAAAAAAATTAAGGCTAATCCAGTAGTGGCACCAACCACAATCCAAGCCACGGCCAAACCTACAACTTCTCCCAGAAATAGGTGCGTAACTAGGCGCAAAATCCCCCCTACGATCCAGCCCACAGCTAGCCCGATCGACCAACATAAAGTACTTGCCGCAATCCAGCGCCAAGCGTTGGGAACTTGCAGTCTCAGGACTAACCATTGCCCCACCCCCAGGACAAATCCAATCTGTGCGCCATTGATAATCCCATAAAATAATCTTAGAGCCAGATTTAGGCTTCTAGGGGCAATCCAGCCTGTGGCACCAAAAATACTGAACCCGATTAAACCCCAACTGAGCATATTTGCTAATCCCCACCACCAAGCTGGGGAGAAGTGTCGTCTCAGGACAAGGGATTGGGCGAAGCCGATCGTGGCACCACCCAGCATTCCCTCTATAAGTCCAATATCGGGTCTCTCCCCGATCTCGATCCAAAACAAACTCGCCAAAAAACCTCCCAATGTGACAGCTAGCCACCGTAACCAAAAGGCCCAGCTCATCTCAAGGGGTTTTGCTTCAGATTGATAGTTTACTGTCACTGGCACCGTTGCACACCCTGTCCCTCTCCTTGCTCCCTCTCCCTATTTTCAGCTTTTCCGGAATTTATAAAATAGTTACCGTAGAGCATAGGGGAGAGTACGGCATACCAGGGGTATTATTATACTATGACATTGGATTTTCAACGATTTTTTAAAGCATCCAATCCCAGCAAAACCCTCGATCTCGCCAAACCTGAAGATCGGCAATATTACATCGACTTTTCTCCCGTGCGGGGCGGCAAGATTATTCAAGAACTGAAACGCACTATCACCCGCCTTGCTCCTGACGATCCTACGTGCCAGCTATTTACCGGACATATCGGCTGCGGCAAATCTACAGAGTTGTTGCGGCTGAAAAACGAACTGGAAGTTGAAGGCTTCCACGTCGTCTATTTTGAGTCTTCTCAAGACTTGGATATGGCAGATGTCGATATCAGTGATATTTTACTGGCGATCGCCCAGAGAGTAAGTAAAAGCCTGGAAGAGATTAAAATCAACGTGCAAGCCACAGGCTTTAGGAATTTATTGCAAACCGTCGGCAGGGTTTTAAACGCAGAGGTTAAGAGTTTTAAACTCAAAGTGCCTCAAGTAGGGGATGTGGGTGCCTCTACCAACGAAGAAGGAGAGTTTTCTCTGGCGTTTGGGATTGGCGAAATCACGGCTAAGGCTAAGGATAGTCGGGAAGTTCGCTCTCTATTGCGGCAGTATCTAGAGCCACAAGTCAATGGCATTTTAGAAGCGCTCAACAAAGAGCTGATTGAAGTGGCAATCAAACAGCTCAAGCAGCTAGGTAAGAAAGGACTGGTGGTGATTGTCGATAATCTCGATCGCGTCGATAACATTCAGAAGCCCTCAGGGCGCTCTCAACCGGAATACCTATTTGTAGACCGAGGCGAACAGTTAAATAAACTTAAATGTCATGTAGTCTACACTATTCCCCTGGTTTTAGCATTTTCCAATGACTTGGGCGGACTGACTAATCGTTTTGGTATAGATCCCAAGATATTACCCATGGTGCGGGTCAAGAGCAAGGATGGCACGCGATGCGAAGATGGAATTGCTTTATTACGGCAAATGGTAATGGCCAGAGCCTTTCCAGACCTTAACCCCCAACAGCGCCTCAATTCAATTTCAGAAGTTTTTGATACTCCCAATACCTTGGATCGCCTCTGTCTGGTGAGTGGTGGCCATGTGCGTAACTTACTGGTATTATTATATCGTTGTCTCCAAAAAGATGACCCACCCATTTCTTACCAGTGTTTAGAAAGTGTGATTAGTCAACGTCGTAATGAATTAAGTCTGGCAATTACACCGGATGAGTGGGAATTGCTCCAGCAAGTGGCGCGACAGAAAACCGTCAGAGGTGAAGACGGTTATCAAGCGATGCTGCGCAGCTTGTTTGTCTTTGAGTACCGCGATCCTGATGAATGCTGGTTTGATATCAACCCCGTCTTAGCCGAGGCGAAGGAGTTGCATTCATGAATAACCAACACTACCTCGAACAGGAAATTGTTGACAACGACTCGCTGAAAACGCTAATTCGAGCGGTGACGAGATCTCAGGGGGATTTCTCGCTCATTCTGGCACGCTGCAATTCTAGGACGTTACAAAACCGGATCGTCAAACAACTGCC
>DNXU01000323.1:4767-5036 GCA_003505715.1 Cyanobacteria bacterium UBA8803
AAGCAATGTCCTGTGGAAATTCGAGAGGTTTCCCTAGAGCAGTCAGCCAATACCCTCTACACCACCATTACTAAAAAAGTAGGGTTAGAGCAGCCCAGGGCGTTAATGGTGTCGAGTTTAGAATCTGTGAGTGCCCTAGATCCACTACTCATAGCGACGAACCAAGTCAGGGAAGAGTTCCGCAAGTTTTCTTGTCCGCTAGTATTGTGGGTTACTGATGAAGTGCTGCAAAGGTTGATCCGGTTGGTGCCGGATTTTGAAAGTTGGGC
>DNXU01000323.1:5273-7867 GCA_003505715.1 Cyanobacteria bacterium UBA8803
ACCGATTGTGACAGTACAGGGTGTGGAAGGTGAGTTGAATCTTTCCTCATCCCTCTCTCCTAAAAGAGAGTGCTAGCAAACTAGGGGGTCGCTCCCTAATTTGCTAGCACTCTCCTAGTGAAGGTGTGATATCATGTCCGGTAGTATCGGAATTGTATAAATAGGTTCGTAGTAAGCAACCTTCGTGCGAGGACACAAGCATTATCAGGCACGAAGCCTGCCTACTACAAACAATATCGACAAAGACAAGGGTCAGATATTACTTAATTCCGCTCTGATACTTGGGTTTTTGCTTACTTTGGGATTTAGACTTTGGGCGTTGGATGCCAGATTGATAGGAATAATTCATAAACAAAAGCGCTCCATTACGAAAAGTGCGATGAACCAAGAAAATGTCTGCCTAGCGACTCCTATTTATAGAACGCCTTATCTTACCGACGTGACCGCGTAGCGATCGCATAAATAAGCGATCACCAATCCGGTCGATGCCATTGACTCACCAGAGTATTCAGCTGAGTTCAATGAGAGAAGCTCACTTAAGGGCGCTCCATTAACTCACAATGCTCAGCAGGAAAATTAATCCAAATCTTAGCTGAGATTTGTCATACTGTCTGCTATAAGCATTATAGCGTAATACCTACAATTTCCTTAACATTTTTTTCAGAAAGGTTACGGTAAATATTAATTTACCTAAAGTAGCCGCTGAAGGCAACCTATTCCACAGGGGAATTTGCCGCACTACAAGTAGTAGGTTGAAACTAGGATCAAGTCTCGTGCTAGGTATAGGGGCAGAAAGCTTGTACATTAGACTTTTTCCTTTGGGTTATTTCCGCCAAGCTGTACGAGGTTCATTCCCCTATCATGCAGCCAGAACATGGGAGTATTAGGGGTGGATGGTCAGTTGTTAGTTTGTCTGGCGATCGCCCCCGATCCCTGAGTGTCAATTGCTTAACGTCCTCACCGTCAAAACCTGCGGTGGTGTTGAATCTGGAGGATAAATAAACTCTACCTTGACCTCTCGGTGGGTCTCAGGCAGTATATTAAGCGTCACTAAGGGCTGACCAGATTGCCCTCGTCGTTGTATTACATGCACGTAGCGTGTTTGTGTTTGACCTCGGTCATCCTCATAAGTTACCTTCACCGTACCACGAAAGAACACGCTTTCAACCTGAGGGTTTAAAAACAACAGCCGATCTGTCCCCCCTTCATCTTTTAAGGGCGTTTGCATCGATACCGTTACCCTCTGCGGTTGACTAGTGGTGTTTTTTAAGGGCAGCGTCACGCTATACTCCACCCCGTAATTGCTGTGGGCAAAGTAGGCACTGTCAGGATAGCGGGCGAGCATCTTGGCACTTTGAATTTGACCCGTACTCAGAGTAATCAGATGCACCGTACCCAGAACATAGGAAAATGCCTCACCCGGTTGGGGAATGCTGAGACGATCTGACTCAAGACTATCAGTAATTTGCGCTAGCCATTGCGTTCCTTGAGAAACTCCAGCCACCCTGCCAAATACCGTTGGTTCTCTTGGCGGATCGAGGGGAGTAGGTACTAACCCACGGGGTTGAGCTAATTCTCCTTCAACCAGGAGGGTTTGCCATTCAGCCAATGTTGGGGCACGGTAGGTGCCATTACTATGGCGAGGGGCCCTCATCGCTAAGTTAGCAATATAAACTGGTCCATCACTCTGCAAGCGCATCATGGTCGAACGGCTATTAGATGCTGGTGCTTGCCGTACTGGAATTGGTTGATTCATTAATATCTGGCTTTGCCCCGGTTGAATTACCAGTTGAGGCGGAAAACTCTCCTGCCGGATGCCACGCAGCACATCATTCATAGTACGGCTGCCGGGACCGGAGTAAACGGTGCCGTTGGGATTGTCCACCATATCCGGTAAAGAAACAAACGGGGCATCGGGAGTACCGAGATAACTCGCCGCTTGCCACACCTCTACCGTGACAGGTTTGTCGGTAGGATTGTAGAGGATCAACCCCTGGTAAAGAGGACGGGTTTGTGCTTGAGTTTCGGCTCTGGCAAGATGATGGGTAAAGATATCGAACCGTCCCTGAAAGGGAAAGTTAAGGTGAGCAGAGGGCACTCTCTTACCTGTTGGCGAGAAGGTGGAAAGTAAAATACCCTCCGTTTCTACCAATTCCGGATAATTGCTGTTAAACGTGGGAATGCTATTGAGTCCCCCTGGTAAGGATCGCACCTCCTGAGGATGCACTTCAACACCAGCAATATACTGAGGCGGCACCGCATAAATATTTAACGCCCGACACATCAATGCCGCTACCTCCCCACGAGTAGCGCGTTCGTTCGGCCTTACCTGTTTCACATTGGGATAGCTGACAACGAGGGTATTGACCGCAGCCGATGCGATCGCATTAGTAGCATATCTTGGAATCTGCGCCGCATCGCTAAAATACTGCCGCAGGGTAGCACCAGGATTAGTAGGGGTGCTGTAATTCATTGCCCCAGCCAGGACACCAATAGCTTGCACTCGCGGAATTGGCTGATTAGGTTGAAAAATCCCGCCAGGATAGCCGGAAAAAAATTCCCGCTGGTAAGCCTCCTGAATAGCTCGATTGGCC
>DNXU01000323.1:7891-8225 GCA_003505715.1 Cyanobacteria bacterium UBA8803
ATTTAAAGGGCGTCCCGCTACGCTTTACCGGAGCATTCGGAAAAGCATTGAGCATCAAAACCGCAAATTCAGCACGAGTAATCGTAGCATCAGGCCGAAAACTACCATCCGGATAACCGCTAACCAGCTTGCGCGGTGCCATCTGACTGATGCAATCCTTCGCCCAATAACTTTGAATATCAGAAAACGCCAAAGCACTAGGAGCTAACAGAGTGAACAGGTTAAAAGCAGAGATAGCAACGAGAGAGAGGCAAGAGGAAGAAGGAAGAGATCTTTTCATACGTGCTGGTATACCCTGTTCATAAGGCTACGAACAACCAACCACCAACCACCA
>DNXU01000323.1:8301-10805 GCA_003505715.1 Cyanobacteria bacterium UBA8803
ACCAACAACCAACAACCAACATTATTTCTCACATAGCAATAAATAAGTCTTCATCCGCCCCTTACCTTTCACATCGATCAAACCCCGCTCTTGAAATAGATACTGATCTTGCAATCTAGCATAGGTAGCTTCAGTGACGTGGTGNNTCTACCTGGAACCCCGTGAGACTCCATACGGCTAGCTGTATTTACCGTATCACCCCACAAGTCGTACAGAAACTTTTTCGTGCCAATAATTCCGGCAATTACTGGCCCGGAGTTAATCCCAATACGGATATTGAAGCGTTCACCCGTATCGTAATTGATCTGGTCAATGGCGGACTGCATACCAATAGCCATTTTGACAATGGCATCAGCATGATCGCTCCTCTCTTCAGGCAAGCCTGCTACTACCATATAGGCGTCACCGATAGTTTTGATTTTCTCCAAACCATGCTTCTCGGCTAGATGATCGAAGGCTGAAAATATCGTGTTCATCATCCCCACTAGTTCTGTAGCAGACAAACGAGTGGACAGCGCTGTAAAGCCTACAACATCAGCAAATAGAACGCTGGCTTCGGGAAATGTATCGGCAATGGTATTTTGCCCTTGTTTCAATCGCTCGGCGATGGACTTGGGCAAAATATTCAGCAAGAGCTGCTCGGACTTCTCTTTCTCAATCTCTAATTTCTTTAGAGATTCCTGCATGGCTTTATAGGCTGCATTGCGCTCTAATAAATTAATATAGGCTTGAGAGTGATAGCGGATGCGAGCAATCAATTCAACCCGATCCGGCAGTTTGACTAAATAATCATTAGCGCCAAAACCAAATGCCTCAGCTTTGGTTTTCGCTTCCTCCTTACTGGAGAGGACGATGAGAGGAATATCGCGAGTTACCGCATCCTTGGCTCGAAAAAAACGCAACAGCAGCAACCCGTTAATGTCCGGCATGACTAAATCTTGCAAAACCACGGTTGGAGAAACCTCCTGCGCCTTTTTCATGGCTTGAGTCGGGTCGCTACAGTAGTGAAAAATAATATCGTCTTCAGACGCTAACATCCGGCGAATTGCCTCACCGATCATAGGTTGATCGTCGATAAGCAGAACTGTAATCGGATGTTCCGTCAACGCTGAATCAGCTTCCAAACCATTGGGTAACTTGGATTCGGTTTCCCAGTTGTGTGCCGATGGATACTTAACTAACGGTGAAAGCGGAACAGAGGGACTTTTGGGGAGGGAGAGGGGGAGAGTGGGAGGAGGAGATTTGCTGATAGGAAGGTTATCGGCTAGGTAGGTGGGCATTATTTAAGCTCCCACTGTAAACTGCTATCAATACGCTTGCCACAGGGTAATTGTCTCCTTTCCCAAAAGCTTTCGCTTGAGTAATATGTAGGAAAGTGTTTAGGCCAATTGGCTGAAGTATGCCCTCTTATAGCCAGAAGTGCCGAATATCAACATTATAACGCAAATTTAACCGGAGCAGACTTTAAAACGGCAGGAGCGATCGCATTAAGGGGTAAAATCTCCACGGCAGCGCCTAATTCTGCTGCTGCTTTCGGCATCCCATAAACCACGCAGCTACCTTTATCTTGAGCGATCGTATGCCAACCTGATAAGCGCAACAGATTTAGACCTTCCGCCCCATCCCGTCCCATGCCCGTTAACAATACGGCAGTTCCCTTGCGAGGCCAATGCTGGGCAACACTCTTAAAAAACGTATCCACAGATGGACGGTAAGGATAATCGATTGGCTCCTTGGTGTAGGTTAGAGTCAAATTAGATTGCAAAACCAGGTGATCGTTGGTGCCAGCGATCGCAACTTTTCCAGCTTCGAGGCGATCGCCTGCGGACACTAACTGCACGGTTAGAGGTATCTGCTGATTCAACCACTCGGCCAAACCTCTTGCAAATTGCACATCCACATGCTGCACGATCGCAACAGCCCCACGAAAATCCTTGGGTAAGCTGGAAAGGACAGTAGCTAGAGCCTGTGGCCCTCCAGTAGAAGAACCAATTACCACCAAGGGAGGAACAGAGGATCTCATCACTGAGATTGGTGATTTCGGTGTTTGGGCTGAAATTAAAGATTTAGGCTTCTGGGTGGGTTTGGCGATCAGCTTGCTAATTGTAGCGATTTTGGCAAGCAGAGGCTGAGCAGCTTCCAGTTTACCCCCAACCCCCAACACTGGTGTACTAACTACATCCAGCGCTCCAAAGCCCATTGCTTCAAAGACTTTGGATGAATTCCCTTTAACGCTAGCGGTCACCACTAGAATAGCGCAGGGTGAATTTTTCATAATCTGGCGAGTCGCCTCCACCCCATCCATCACGGGCATGATCAAATCCATTAAAATCAAATCTGGGGTATCTCTGGCACATTTTGATACAGCTTCAGCACCATCCCGTGCCACCCAAGCCACTTGATACCCGGGAACGCTAATAACTACCCGCCGCAGTGCTTCTACGGCGATGAGGATATCATTAACAATAGCTATTTTCATTTAGGTTGTTGGTTGTTGGTTGTTG
>DNXU01000323.1:10898-13621 GCA_003505715.1 Cyanobacteria bacterium UBA8803
TTGTTGGTTGTTGGTTGTTAGTTGTTGGTTGTTAGTTGTTGGTTGTTAGTTGTTGGTTGTTAAGCAGATAGGTAGGATTAAACTCCAAACGATATAAAGAATTGATATTGAACAAGGGATTCAACAAGGTGCTTTGCTGATACTGCGGGGAATACTACAACGTCGATTCCAAATAGTTCCTGATTCCTTAGACTTTTTACTAAGTGAACGTAGCGTGAAGCAATTAGATGATCTATGCGATATAGCCCTCACGGTAGAGGCTTTAGATGATTTCGTTAACAGTATGACATAGTACCTTAATGACCTATTAAATCAACAACAGCATTTAAAAGCGTATCATCGTGGAAGCTACTTTTAGTTAAATAATAATCTGCGCCAGTTTCCAAGCCACGAATGCGGTCTTCTTCGCGGTCTTTATAGGAAACAATAATAACAGGCAGGGATTGAAATTTGGTATGATTCTTAATCTGACTTACCAGCTCAATTCCGTTCATACGGGGCATATCAATATCACTAATCACTAGATCGTAGTAATTGGTGCGAATAGCGTTCCATCCCTCCATACCATTCACCGCCACTTCAACATCATAACCGTGGTTTTCCAATAACTTGCGTTCCATTTCCCGCACGGTAATCGAATCATCAACTACTAGAATTCTCTTTTGTTTTTGCCCTTGCGTCCTATTGGTATCCTGCTTGACTCGCCTCAACTTCCCCTTATTAAGGAGATTATCAATGGAACGCACCAGATCTGCGACATCTACAATAAGTACGGGTGAACCGTCTTCCAGGAGAGCAGCCGCACTAATATCTGGTACTTTACCCAGCCTCGCATCTAAAGGTCTGACCACTAAATTACACTCACCGAGAAATCGCTCTACCACCAAGCCATAACGGTTTAAATGGTCGCTGATGACGACGACGGGCAAAGCGTCTGCTTTAATAGCATATTCCTTCAACTCTAGAACTTGATAGGCCGCTACTATTCCAATATTGTGTTCGTTAAGAGTAAAATACTGTCGGTTTTCCACGACGGAAATTTCATCTCTAGGAATCATCAAAATTCGATCGATACGGGTTAGGGAAAAGGCATAAGGTTCTCCCGATATTTCTACTAACAAGGCTCGAATCACGGATAGAGTCAGGGGCAATTGGAAGTGAAAACTCATGCCTTTTCCTGACATTGAGATAGCTCGCAGGGTGCCACCTACCTCCTGCACCATGCTCTGAGCCACATCTAAACCAACACCGCGACCGGAAAATTCTGTTACTGCATTGGCTGTAGAAAATCCGGGTAAAAATATAAACTCCATCAGCTCTTGTTCTGTGAGCTGAGCGGCCATTTCTGGGGTTACCAGTTGCTTGCTGATAACTTTCTGGCGTAAGTGTTCCAAATCTATGCCTCGGCCATCATCAGCAATAGTAATAGATAGCATCCCAGCTCGATGGGTTGCTTCCAGCCGAACCGTTCCTTTTTCCGGTTTTCCCAATGCCAGACGTTCGGCGGGTAACTCAATACCGTGATCGATCGCATTGCGGAGGATATGAGTTATGGGAGCCTCTAGTTTCTCTAAAATATCTCGATCTACTTGCGTCGATTCGCCGATAATGTCTAACTTAACTTGCTTACCCAACTTTCTAGCTAAATCCCGTACCATCCGCGGAAAACCTTTCACCCCATCTAAAAAAGGACGCATGTGAGAGGCAATCACTTCTCGATAAAGACTGTCCGAAAGATTAGCAAAACGACGGGAGAACAGTTCGAGCTCTTCTAGCTGAGTAGACAGAATCTCGCGACACTCTCGTTCCTTGTGTTGAGCTTCATAGAGGTAATCTTCAATGAGCTGATGGTGGTGTTCGTTTGTCCATGATTCCCGTAACTTGGCCAGGATATTCGAGAGTTCCCGTTGACGTTTCTTAAGTTTTAATAAGGAATCTGCAAATGGGTGCAACCAATTAGACTCTACTAGAGATTCACCTGCCAAACCCATCAAGCGATTTAAGTTGTGTGCGCTCACTCGCACCACTCGATCTATGCCAGAGGATGTTTGGATGGTTGATGGCACAGGGGTTGTTGCTCGCTCCCGATCCAGCAAGGGAATTGCCTCTTCTACTACAGTCGGGATATCTTGAGCTTGGGTGACTACGGTCAGGGCGGTTTCATCCTCAACGGTTGGACGTTGATCTAGGTTTTCAATATCTGCCTCTGGGGTAGGTGGTACTGCGCTTGCTATAATTTCCTGAATCTCCTCCGGTTCTAGGGTGGGTGCCACTGCGCTTAAACCCGCCCCAACAACTTCTGGTGCGAGGATAGTTGCGATCGCATTTAGCAACATTTCAACTTGCCTATCTCGTTCAGCCAGCCAATTGTCTAGCTGTGATTCGTGAACCTGGCTAATTTGCAGGAAGAAATCAACCCCACCTAGCAGTATGTCAATTTCATCTGCTCCTAAAGTAATGGTTCCAGCCTGAGCGGCAACAAAACAGTCCTCCATGATGTGAGCAATTTTAACAGCAGCCTCAACTTCCACAATTCGGGCAGCACCTTTTATTGAATGAGCGGCACGCATCAAGGTTTCCAGTTCCTTGGGGGACTGGGGTTGATGTTCTAGCAGCAACAGGTTCTCGTTTAATAGAACTGCCTGGGTTTCTAGTTCCATGCGGAATAAATCCAACATGGAAAAATCACTCATATCTTGGTTGGTCATTTGTTGTTTGTTGTT
>DNXU01000323.1:13767-36932 GCA_003505715.1 Cyanobacteria bacterium UBA8803
ACCAACAACCAACAACCAATAACCAACAACAAACAACAAACAACAAACAACCAATAACTATAATACCTTTTTATCAAGGGCGTAGAATAATAACTCATCGTCCAAATAATTAACAGTTTTATTGCGCCAGCTAACGATCCATTTTGTATAGGTAGCTGTAGCTTTAGAGATTACCGCTGGCGGCTCTCTTAATTCATCAGGATGGATGCGGTGAACTCCATGAATTTCATCAACAGGAAAAACCCAACTGTTTCCTTGCCTTTCTAAAACTACCATGCGTTGGTAGACCACTGGGTTGATAGTGCGATCGCGCTCTCGCTCAGCTGTGGTTTCTAGATCTAGGAGCGCCTGGAGTGATGCACAAAGGAGGATTGCGCCCCGAATATTGACAACGCCTAGGAAAACCTGGTTACTGAGGTGCGGTAGGGTGTGGATGACGCTAGGCTGCGTTACTTCTTTAAAGAATTGAGCAGGTAGTGCCAGCCATTCGTCAGCGATGCGAAAGATGACCACTGATAGTATCTGGACACTCTCTATCCTCATTCCTTGGCTTGGGTAGCCCAATTGGGCAGATCCGTCTTGAGCCAGTAAGTCAGTCCATTGCTGAAGATAGCCCTCCGGAACTTCACGTTCCAACAAACCGCGCCCAGCTGCGGAATAGATAGGGCAGTTACGGCAGTGAATCACAATTTTGAGTTCACCGCAAGAGCGATCGCCTGCTACTCCGATCTGGTTCCAGCAATCGTTAGCCATATGTCTGTGTTTAATACTGTAAAGTCATTGAAATACTTGCTGCCCCCAATTACCAATTACCAATTACCAATCACCAATCACCAATCACCAATCACCAATCACCAATTACCAATTACCAATCACCAATCACCAATTACCAATTACCAATCACCAATTACCAATTACCATCAACCTGAAACCGAGAAATTTCTTGGTGTAAGTCTTGTGCCGCTTCGTTCATTTGCGCGATCGCCTTGTTAATCTCGCCCAATACGTCAGCAGTTTGTGAGGAAGCTGTACTTAACTGCACCATTGCCAAGCTGATTTGCCTTGCGCCTAAAGACTGTGTCTCCATTCCTTGATTCACTTCTGCAAAACGGGGGGTGAGAGCTTGCACTTGCTCGATAATCTCTGTTAATTGCCAACTAATACTCTGAACATCTTCAACGCTGCGATCTACTTCTTGAGTAAACTCAGCCATTTCCTTGACGCCAGTGGATACAGCTGATTGCATCTCTTGAACCATGCTCTCAATATCTAGGGTAGCTACAGCTGTTTGATCGGCGAGGCGGCGAATTTCTTTGGCAACCACAGCAAACCCCGCACCATACTTGCCTGCTTTTTCAGCTTCAATAGCGGCGTTGAGGGAGAGTAAATTGGTCTGAGCGGCGACTTTGGTAATAGTGGTAACAATACTGCTGATATTGTTGGCTTTTTCTGTGATGATGTTCAGTTTGTCGGAAATTGAGTTAGTGGCTGCCGCTAACTGACGCATGGTGTTTTCCATGTGGTTCAAGTTTTTTTGACCCCCTGAAGCCGCGATCGCTGTAGTTTGGGAGGTAGAAGCAACGTCTTCGATGGTTTGCACGAGTTGCTTAGAGGTAGCTGCGATCTCTTTGCTGGTGGCTACCACTTCCTTTATAGAGGCAGCTTGTTCTGTGACTGTGGCATCTAATTGCTTGCCAGAAGCAAACATTTGAGTAGCACAAGCACTCACCTGCATTCCGGACTGCTGCACTTGACAGATGAGAACATTCAGATTTTGAGTCATGCTGCGGAAGGCAGCTAATAATTTTCCGATTTCATCGTTTGAAGTAACTTCAATTTTGGTAGTCAGATTACCCGCAGAAACCTCTTCAGCTATTTCCACTGCAAGTTCTAAAGACCGGGTGATAATACGTGTAATAGTCAGTGAAATGAGTACGCCCGTTCCGATAACTAATAAGTTACTACCCCAAGAAAAGTAAGTTGAGATGTTCCGTGCTTGTGTGGCAGCTTTTTGCCGTTCAGCTAAGAGTTGATTTTCCGATTCCTGCATCTCGGCCAATTGTAACCTGAGCTTATTCATGATTCGTTGCCCAGTTCCAGAACTTACTATTGCTTTAACTTCTGCTTCTTTCCCGGCTCTTCGTAAAGCGATTGTTTCTGCTAGATAAGCCCTTCTCTGCTGAACTATATCTTCAATAGATTTTAGCCTTTCCTGCTGTGCTTTATCTTTTATAGATTGCTTTAAATTAGCTAATAGCTCGTTAAGTTTAGTATTCGCTTGTTTATAAGGTTCTAAGAATTCTTCTTTCCCCGTGTAAAGAAACCCTCGTTGACCAGTTTCCGCTTCAATCACGCTTTTATCTAATTGCTCTAATCGTTGTTTTATTTCATAAGTAAATATGACTTCTTTTATAGAATTATTTAAAATATTCTTTCGTCTTTGTTCCATAAAATCACTAATTAATAGTAGCAAAAAAATTATGCCAAACCCCATCCATAAAACATGATTAATTCTCAAATGTTTTCCCATGTTCCTTTCCTACTTTGGCCATTACGCATTACCTTACACTTTAAAACGAGAAATTTCTTGTTGCAAGCCTGCTGCTGCTTCATTCAATTGTTCAATAGCATTGTTCGTATCCCGTAATGCTTCAGCGATTTGCTGGGAGGCTTCACTTAATTGCTCCATCGCCAAGCTGATTTGCTGCGCTCCTTCCGACTGAGCAGCCATCCCCTGATTAACTGTTTCAAAACGCGGTGTCAGACTCTGCACTTGCTCGATCGCTTGAGCTAATTGTAGGCTAATATTGCGAACATCTTCGACGCTATGGCTGACTTCTTTAGTGAACTTATCCATTTCCATTACTCCACTGGAAACGGCAGATTGCATTTCTTTAACCATCTGCTCGATTTCCAAGGTAGCAACAGCAGTTTGGTCGGCTAGGCGTCGAATTTCTCTGGCTACCACGGCAAAACCTGTGCCATACTCTCCAGCTTTTTCAGCCTCAATGGCAGCGTTGAGTGAGAGCAAATTGGTCTGATCAGCAACTTTGGTAATAGTAGTTACCACGCTATTGATGTTATTGGCCTTTTCACTAATTGCTCCTAGTTTGGCAGAGATAGAACCAGTAGCATTGGTGAGTTGACGCATAGTAGTCTCCATCCGTCTCAGTTCAGCTTGACCGCTGCTTGCTGCTTTGGCTGTTTCTTGGGATACACAAGCCACTTCTTTGATCGTATGCACTAGTTCCTCAGCTGTACGAGCAATCTCTTTACCTGTTGCCGTTACCTGACTAGTCGATGCAGCTTGTTCGCTCACCGTAGCTTCTAATTGCTTGCCAGAGGCAGCAATTTGGGTGGTAGAGGTGATAATTTGAATTCCGGAATGCTGGACTTGACCGATCAAAGATCTGAGGTTTTCACCCATGGTTTGGAAGGCTGCCAGTAATCTGCCGATTTCATCCTTATCCTGGGAGAGAACCTCAATTCTGCTACTGAGATCGCCAGCTGAGATTTTTTCAGCAACTGTTACCACTCTGGCGATTTTGCTCCCTAGGGGTTTAGCGATCGCATTACTGAAGTAAATCCCAAATACCACAGCTGTTAGTGGGCCAATTGCCAAACCCAGGAACACCCAAAAGCGGGTTTGGGTGATATCCCTAGTAGCAGCTTTTTCAGCATTTGCTGCTGTATCTTCGTTAATTTGTATATCATCAAGAATCGATTTTGTTGCTGCTTCAAAGGAGGTGCGGTTCGCTTTGGCTCGTTGGTGCAGCCGCATAAAAATATCAGCAGCCTGGTTGGCGATCGCCATTTCTGGGGAATTACCCTTATCCTGACGCCACAGTTCCAGCTGCCGTTCAAAGGGGTTAAGTATCCCCTGTCGCTCAAATTCTTCATTAAGCTGTAGGAATTCTTCGTGGTCTTTCTTCCAAGTATTCCAGTTAATCACTAGCTGTTGGTATACTCGGTCTTCTTCCTGCGAGCGGAGGGGCGTTGTTTGATATTGTTGGAAGCCTGCGTCGATCTGCTCCCACGCTCTCTGAATTCTCTCTAATTCAACTTGTCTTTCTGATCGGGTGAGTTGGGGATTAAGTAAAATTCTTTCTGAGGATTCGATTTGAGTTTGTCCTTCATTTATTTTCCACAATCCTAGAACGCTGGGCAGGCTTTTATTTCCTAAAGTATCAATATGTTGGCTGAGGCGAGCATTCCCACTCCAGCCGATGATAGCCACAATCAATATAATCAGACCCATGAACAGAAATGCAACAATCATGCGCGTTTGCAAGGTCATATTCTTGAACATGAGTTTTTCCTTTATCAAGGGTAAATCTAACGACTAGTAATTGGTAATCGGTAATTGATCGGTCATTTTTTGCCGATTATCCATCACCGCTCACCCATTACCATGTAACAGAAGATAACATTTTACCCCAGATAGCCAGGAGACCCAAATCCTTACCTGTGGCAGCAACTAGCTGGCTCAATTGACTACCCGCCATCGCTGAACTTCTGCCCAACTAGCGAGAATAGTTTCTTGTTCAGATCATTTTTGTTAAGAACATTAACAATTATTTTATAAATTTTATAAACCTTAATAAAAGCTTTTCAAATTCTGCCTGCCTTCGCTTTAGAGAAGAACTCTAGTGCTTTCCTCATCTGGCGATCGCATTTACCAACCAGGTCAAAAGTAAGACACCAATGGCCGCGATCGCTACCACAACTAAAAATAATCCTCCCAACAGTAAAGCCAAAAACAACCAATCAGAATGTTTTTGAGACTTGGGAACCTCTAAGTGTTCTTCCAAAATTGCCATATTCCTAGCATTAGATTTCCAGGTCGCATCCACCAGATCGCCGACAACGGGTACAGCTCCAAACACCGTCTCAAACACGATATTGCCCACCATTTTTGTCAAGGTCGATCGTGGAAGACCCAGCCGAGCTGCTTCAATAACAATATAGGCTGAGAGAATTGTCCCCACAAAATCTCCTCCTCCTGGCAAAATACCCAGTAGGGGATCGAGACCAATTCGATAAGGGGTTCCCGGAATAGGAATTGCGTTATCCAAAAGGTAACTCAAACGGCGTAAGCGTTGAAGGGTTGAGGTTTTGGCGTTAAGCGGTACTCTAGGTGGCTGTTGCGAAAACTGGGACATTGCAGAAATATAAGTGAATATAAACGCTGCGACGGACGAAGTGGACAAATAAGGGCAGGATATATCCTGCCCCTATAGCATACTAGATGCACTCCCTAGGATTGCTCGCTGTTACCATAGCCAATCACAGCAATTTTATGACGATAAACTAGTTCCCCTCCATACCAACCCGAAATACCTAGAAGCGCTGCCACAACGACCGACAAAAGCAGCCCAGTGAAGAGAATATTCTCAAATGGGTCACCGAGTCGCACTCCGAGGTTAATTGCTGTCAGCACGAGTGCTGTAACATTAGCATACATGTGTGCCCAGCCAGCTGTGTGCTGCCGAACGCGACGAATTCTAATAAAATCTAGCAAGCCAGTAATAGCTGCTAGGAGACCCGTGACTAAACCAGCAGCAATTAGCCAAAATGAAGCGCGTGCCCAAAAAACGTCTTTTAGCACCCAGTAGGCGATATCAGTGACTGGTGCTACGACTAAAAGACCTATGGGTAAAGTAATGAGGGCAGGATGGATGGGATGTCCAGCGATCGCAACTGTACTGGGCACGCCACTATCACGATAGTTACTTTCGTGACTTTCAATTACTGGTGGAATATTTGGTGTTTGCGTCATAATCAATATTGGTTGTTGTTTGTTGTTGGTTGTTTGTTGTTTGTTGTTTGTTGTTTGTAGCCCCTGAACACTGCACTATGAACCATGAACAATCAAGAAGGGAATTGCTCAACATACGCCTGTGCCTGAATAGTCATTTTTCCCTTTTGCACATCCAATCCCTTAAGGCGAAGCGATATCCCTTCCAATTCAAAGTTGCGCAAGTCCAACAACTCGCTAGCAATTTCTAACAGTGCTGCTGTGAATTCCAGGGATACTTCTTTCCCCTCGGCATACTGCACATCCTCTAAAACTATGCGTTCCCCACCAGCACTCAGGTGCGGTACGGCAGAGGAATAGATGTGTTTCCTTTGGCCTGTTTCTTGAAGTTCAATCTCGGCTTTGAGGGTAATCTTACTCTCACCTGGCAGAAGGAACTCTACCTGACGGGTGTTGATGGTCATGGGTTGACCTTCTACATTCACAGTCAAGTTTTGCAGCTTTTTCTGGATAAACTCAGAATTGAAGGCCCGTTGTAGATCTGGTTCCGTCAGAACAATGTGAGCGTCCGCATCGGTGGGACGGGTCAATTCAATTTTCCCAAAAGCGGCACTTAGAGGATTGATAGCTATGCCACCTGTTTCGACCTTTAACTCCTCTGTGCGTAGGTCTTTCTGCATCACTAGACCTTGGCCTTCAATTTTGACCGAATCTAGCTCTCCTTGAACCAGCTTGATTGGGTTGGTCCGAATATCAACATTCAGGTTTTCCACCTCATCCAACTGGCTCGATAGACCAATCTCTGCCGCTTTGCTGAGTGCCTGTTCCCCAATATCTCCCTTTTGTTGCATCACAAGCCTGATTTCCTGTTGCGCGTTCCCGTTAGGTGTTCTTGCCACAATCTAGGCGATCGCCCTAGACTCGTGAATCTGCCTGATGGCATAACTGATAAGTAGTCCGTCATGAACTACCTACACAAGGGTGTGGTCAAAACCAGTTGGCGATGGAGAAGACAAGGGGGACTCTTGAAGAGTCTTCCTTTATTTATAATTGACCAATCAGGGAATTTACCGTACTACCTATGAATCCTATGGAAGAGGCCGAACGCGAGAAAGCCAACGTTAGCTCATGCCACTTAGCTCCCATATTCGCTGATATCATGCGTCAAGGCCAGATCGCCTTTGCTGACTGGCACGAACTCATGACAGCTCCCTGGGATAGTTCTTTTAATAGTTGCGATGAAGATATCATTACTCGACTAATCTACGGCGTGCATCGCGGACTCGTGAAAGTGGTAGAGGAGCCTTAGTTATTGGTTGTTTGTTATTGGTTGTTTGTTATTGGTTGTTTGTTATCATTCACCGCTCAGGAGTTATAGGGCTTACGCAGAGCCTTTATTAGTAGGGTGTGTTATGCGGTAGCTAACGCACCATCACCGCTATATCGCTCTTTTTTCACTCTCGCCAGAGCCAAAGCTGTAACCCTTACAGTAACAATTTGAGCCTAGGGTATGGGTTTCTATCAGCTTGCGATCGCTTTCATCGTAGTAAGTTGGTGGCAGAAGCGCGATCGCGCTGCTATTCAGAATCAGGCAATTTGAGGAGACGAAAGATGCACCCACCAGATTTAATTGGCAGCTTTGAGGAGCGCCAGTTTCCAGATTTCCGCAATCCCACGATCGATACAATGATTTGGGGCAGCAAAAGGCATCACGTCCCCATCCTACTAGAAATTGATGTGACGGCAGCACGAGATGCCATCCACGACCAGAAGAGAAAGACTGGTGAAAGCATTAGTTTTACAGGCTGGATCGTGAAGTGTCTGGCTCAAGCAGTCAGCGAACATAAGTCCATCCATGCACTTCGCAAGGGGAAACGGCGGTTAGTAATTTTTGATGATGTGGATGTAACGACGATCGTGGAACGAGCAGTTGGTCAACCAGGCGCAGGCGAGACGCTACCGATGCCTTACATTGTTCGCAAAGCGAATGAGAAAAGTGTTGCTGTCATCAGCTCAGAAATCCGTGCCGCGCAGCAACTACCTGTAGCAGCAGGAGAAGTACAAATTGGTTCGACTCGTGCCACCTGGATAACAAAAATATCGACGATGCTGCCACAGTTTGTGCGCGATTTGTTCTTCTGGCAACCATTATTTCGCCATCCTTTTCTGTTCAAGCGCATGATGGGTACAGTATCATTAACTTCTTTGGGAATGGCGGGTCAAAGCGGGATGAGTTGGGGCATTCCAATTGGCATTCATCCCTTGATAGTTGCGGTGGGAGCGATCGCCAAACGACCCGGCATTGTGGACGAGCAGATTGTCGTTCGCGAGTATGTAGGGCTAACAGTGCTGTTTGACCATGACGTGACGGACGGTGCGCCAGTGGCACGTTTCATTAGGCGATTGCAGGAATTGATGGCATCTGGGTATGGGTTGAGAGCCGCAGAAGTTTTTGAAGCATGAACATTAGCATACATTTTTTGTATTCTTTTGGCCCCTTATTTCCCAGATAAGTAGCTTCATTCCAAAAAACCAAATTTTGTAGGTAAGCCTCTACTTCATGTTCAAATCTACCTGTCATCGTCCTTAGGGCTAAAGCAAATTCGTTGGGAGCTAGTGTGGGAAAAGGAGGACATATCCAACCTTTAGAAGCATTCCAAACAGTTTTTTTTCCTTCCATACGATAATTATCCTGTTATTCAAAATGACACTAAAGTGCCTACTACAAACAATTTAGTTTGACACATCAGGTATAAGCAGCACCTAACGCCTTCAACGTTACCAGCTGAGCTTCTGTTAATCCCTGAATTCCTTCAATCTTCATACCTTCGTAGGGCTGAGGCACTCTCAAGGTTTGCCAGGACTTCTGTGCTTGCAGATCCCAGAGTTTGATAGTTTCATCTAAACTGCCGCTAACAGCCGTGATTGTTGCAGAAACTTCATCTGGAAATTGAATAGAGGTAACAAGCAAGGTATAAATCAGCTCGGAGTGACCTGACAAGGTTTGATAGCATTGCCCCGTGCCGATATCCCAAAGTTTAAGAGTGCGATCTAAACTGCCACTAACAATGAATTGACCGTCTGGAGTAAATCGGGCACCTATGACAGCTCCTTGATGCCCTGTAAAGGTTTGCAAACATTCCCCCGTCGAAACTGACCACAGTTTGAGAGTATGGTCAAAGCTGGTACTCAGTAACCACTGCCCATCATCGCTCCAGGTTACACACCACACGCTATTAGTGTGTTCTTTGAGAGTTTGGCAGCATTCCCCAGTGTCAGCATCCCACAGCTTGATAATGCCATCAAACTCGCTGCTGGCTAGCAGTTTTCCGTCAGGACTATAAGCAACACAGGCAACTGGACTGGTATGTCCTTGGAGGGTTTTCCAACATTGAGCTGTGCTAACGTCCCACAGTTTAACGGTTTGATCGTAGCTGCCACTCACAAGTTGCGTACCATTAGGATTAAAGGCAATGCTCCACACCCAACTGGCGTGACCCTGCAAGGTTTGTAAGCAGTTGCCTAACTTCCAGTCCCATAATTTGATCGTATGGTCTGCACTACCACTGGCGAGTAAAGGGTACTGGCTAGTGGGATGAAACGCCACCGACCAGACGCGGTTAGTATGTTCTCGTAAAGTTTGCACGATCGCACCGCTTTGAATATCCCATAATCTCACTGTCTGGTCTTCGTGACCGCTGGCGAGATAGCGGCACTCAGCACTCAAGGCAAGGGATAGCACGGCATTAGTGTGTCCTTTAAAGGTTTTCGTACAGCGTCCGGTTTTGATGCTCCAGAGTTTAGTGGCGTGATCGTCGCCGCCGCTAACAATTTGCTGTCCGTTGGGATGATATGCCACTGTCCAAACTCGGTTGGTATGGCCGAGAAAGGTTTTTAAACATTCTCCAGTCTGGACATCCCACAATTTAACTGTACGGTCAAAACTGCTACTTGCTAAGAGGAGCGGGTTTTGATTATTCGTTTTTTCCTGGATACAGGAATCTTGGCTAAACTCACTCCTGAAGCCGTCGGGACTAAAAGCGATCGCAGTTACTACCTGTCGATGTCCCTGTAAGGTTTTCAGGCATTCTTGGGTCTTGGCATCCCACAGTTTAATCGTCTGGTCGTAGCTGCTACTGGCAAGCCACTCGCCGTCGGGACTAAACGCAACTGACCGCACCCAGCGATTGTGCGCTTGCCAAACACAACGGCAAATTCCAGCCGCCACATCCCACAGTCGAATCGTACCATCTTCTCCAGTACTGGCAAGGGTTTGACCATCTGGACTAAAGGCAAGTGACCAAACTCTACCCTTATGACCAACTAGCTGACCTAGCTCTCCCTGCCCTCCTTCCTTATTATTGGTTGGCAGAGAGGTTAATTTTGATGTCGGAACCTGCCACAGACGAATGGTAAAATCTTGACTGCCACTGGCGATAATTTGTCCGTTGGGACTGAAGGCCAGGGCACTAGCTGAGTAAGTATGCCCTTTGTAAGTTTGCAGGCATTGTCCAGATTCTACCTCCCATAATTTGACCAGATAATCATCACTAGCGCTGGCAAGATACTTTCCATCTGGGCTAAAAGCAATTGCCCACGTCCAGTGTTGGTGTCCCCGGCACCGAACTAATTGCTTCCCAGTGCCAGTATCCCAAATTTGGATATCGCCTTTAGTGTCGCTGGTAGCTAAACGCTGTCCGTCTGGAGTAAAGGTGACACTGACGACACCGCCTAAGGTTTCGGCAAAAACCGTTTGGCTAATTTGACTAGCTGTAAAATCAGTGTCGTACAATACGGTATCTACTAAGTAAGCTTGTCGAATGGCGAGATGAGAAAAATCGAAGCCTCTGAGGTCGGTTTTCAAGTGACAGAATAAATTCAAGAGATTGCCCCCTGCATAACCTGCCTGTATTGCTGTTTTATGTCGTAAGGAAGATAAAATCTGATAGAGGTGCTCTACCAGTTGAGAGTGCGTTTCAAAGTGGGTTAAAAGGCGCTCAGTTAAAGGGTGCAAAATCAGTTGAATTTGAGCTTCACGCACGTAGTCTTGAGCTTGGGCTTGAATTAAGGTATGGGTTCTAAATAAATTGATTTCCTTGGTGGTAATCTCTCGCTCAATAGTTTGGATGAAGCGTTCCGTGACATACTCCATAATCACGGGTTGTTGAGTTAAACCAGTGTCTAGGGTTTCTAGGAGCGATCGCGTCTTAAGCGCCTCCAACACCTCTAATAGCTCTCGCCAAGGGACTTTGGGCAAGATTTCTGCCTCTAATTTCGTTGGCGTTACCCCTTCCCGGTTAATGGCTAGCCAGTACATAATCTGTTGTTGCAGAGGTGATAAACGGTCAAACTGTCGATCTAGTAAGTCCCACAAATTGCTAAAAACAGTGTTGCCTTGGGCTAAAAATGCCCTGGTATCGCCACTAAATAGCTCTTGAATAGCAGTTGCAGCAAGTTTGAGAGCAAGGGGATTGCCGCCAAAGTAGTTGACAAGTGCTTGATGGTGTGATGTAGTTGCTGCTAATCCTTTATCGATGAGGATCTGCTGACCTGCTGCGGGTGAGAGTCCTTGCAGTTGAAGCGATCGCACCGGGAGGTTTTTGCCTTCTCGCACCGCAAATCCGCCTGGTTTATCTCGTCCGGTGATAATCAAACAACTTTGGTGAGGTTCCTCGCAGATGCGATCGAATAGCTGGCGGTACGCTTCATAACCTGGTTGATACAGTCCGCTGCGATTTCCGTCTTGCAAGATTGATTCAACGTTATCAAGGACTAACAAACAGCGCTGGGAGTGCAACTGTTTCATGAAGGTATTGATTGAGCCATCGGTTGTTACCTCTGAACCCGCTAAAATCGGCAAGATTTCGCTGAGGATGAGTTCTAAGGGTAGAACTTGCTGCAAACTACGCCAAACTACACGGTCAAATTGGGATTTTACTTGTTGAGCGAGTTTCACCGAGAGAGCAGTTTTGCCAATGCCACCGAGTCCAAGAATTGCGATCGCACGGCAACAGTCTTGCAGAATCCAAGTTGCCAGGGTTTGTAGTTCCCCTTGCCGACCGTAAAATCGTGAAACGTCGATCGCTTCACCCCAATCTTGATTGCCTGCAATGACAGGTGCTGTTTTTGCACCTGGTTGCGACTGTTGGTAGCGACGTAAAACTGCTTTTAGATTGCGCTTCGAGACGGGTTCGCCTAGGATTTGGGATAGCGATCGCCACAACTGGGAACCTACTTGTTTAATGTAGTCGTGTTGATAGCTTAATTGTTGAGCTATCTGCTGATAAGATTCCCCTGCCCAAGTTTCCAGAAAGACTACAGATTGAATGTCATTGAGTCCTTGGCCTTGGTTAACAGAGTGTAACAGAGTATCCACTAAGGAGAGTGCCTCTTGTCCCGTCATTGCCAGCAATCTTGCTCTATGGCTTAACCTTCTTAATTTCCTCTATCTGGGGATAGAATTTTATTGAGAATTTACATAAATTTACCACATCAACTCACTTTTCATCGACAGTCAGGCACTCAAGGCGTCCCTGGGTCGAAAGGGTTTCAGAATGTGTTTCTTAAGAGGTGAGGTATTATGGAGGCGATATCTAGTCTATTGTGGGTATGAATCAGGCATCCAATGGACAACTAGGCATTATCCGTACAGAACGTGGACTGACGATCACAGGAGAGCGCATCACCCTCTATGATGTAATGGATTACGTAATTGCTCAATATCCACCTAAGTTTATTCGCGGTATGCTCAACCTTACAGATGAGCAACTTAACGCTGCCCTATCCTATATTGAGGCAAATCGTGCTGAAGTAGAAGTAGAGTATCAAATCGTTTTGAAAGAGGCACAGGAAATACGGCAATATTGGGAAGAGCGCAATCAGGAACGGTTTGCACAAATCAAAGCACTTCCACCAAAACCTGGACAAGAAGCAATTCGGGCGAAACTACAAGCGTGGAAAGAAAAGCTTGGAATGACCGAATGATTTTTCTGATTGACCGTAATCTTGAGGGGTATGCGATCCAATTACTAGGAACTTTAGTCAGTCAAGGCTGGCTTGAGCTATTCTCGATTAGATTCGTGATGTTTGATGAAGCAGAGTTAGCTTTTGCTAGCAGCGATCGTATTGTGTGGAGATTTGCTCAAGACAACCAGATGATTCTGTTAACTGCTAATCGCCGCATGAAGGGGAGAGACTCGCTAGAGCAAACACGCTAGAGCAAACAATTCGTGAAGAAAACATGCCAACTTCGTTACCTGTGTTGACGATTGGCAGTCTAGATCGGTTTAGCGATCGCGAGTATCGAGAACAATGTGCTGTTCGTCTGGTCGATATTCTTCTGGATCTGGAAAATTACAGAGGCGTCGGTAGAATCTTTATTCCCTAGCTGTAGTTTAGCTAATGTGGTAGCTCTTTCGTGGTCGCTTAAGGAGAGTGCCTCTTGTCCCGTCATTGCCAGCAATCTTGCTCTATGGCTTAACCTTCTTAATTTCCTCTATCTGAGGATGGAATTTTATTGAATTTACATAAATTTACCACATTCTCCATTCCCCATTCCCGACTTTCACTCTAGTGGTTAAGCGATTGCCCTAGCTCTTGCAGAGCTGCTTTGCTCACACCTATTGCCCTTAGGCGGTAATTTTACCAATCTTTACAAAAGCAACTCACTTTTTCTCACTGACAGTGCGAACAGGCGTGGATTTTACTTGTATTAATCCACGAAGGTAATTTATACCTCAGAAGCAAAAAAAAGGAAACGGGAAATGAAATTTGGTATTGATATTGGGCATAATTGCCCACCGGATACAGGTGCTGTAGCAATTAAGAAAGAAGATGATTTAACTAAAGCAGTAGGAACTAAGCTGATAGAAAAGTTATCAGCCGCAGGTCATAGCGTCATTTATTGTACTCCCAACACAGCAGCAACGGTAGGGGAGTCTTTGAGAAAACGGGTAGATAAAGCGAACGCTAACCAAGTTGATATTTTTGTATCAATTCACTTTAATGCAGCTTCACCTACAAATGAACCCAGAGGAGCGGAAATCTATGCTATTAGTAATGCCTCTAAAGCAATAGCTCAATCTGTACTGAAGGAAATTGTTAAGCTTGGCTTTAAAAACAGAGGAGTTAGAAGTACTGCATTTTTTGTCATAAAAAACACTTCGATGCCTGCTATTTTAATCGAATGTTGTTTCTGTGATTCAAGAGCAGACATGAATCTGTTTGATGCTGAAGAAATGGCGGAAGCCATCAAGGTTGGATTAATTGGTGACTCAGATGATACTTCGGCACCTCAACCTGGCATTTTGCAAATTAGCCAAGCAACTGTTCTAAAACCCTCCACCGAGCAAGCAACTGATTTAAACCGAGAAACACTGGTCAACATTACCCCTGGTAATTTTCCTGTCTTGGATTTTCGTTATGAAGAAAGACATTATTGGGTGAAGTGGAAAGACAAAAGTCAACGAAATCGTGATGAGCATTTTATTTTTGATGAACATGGAAAGGTTGTAGAACAAGAGTAGTTATTTACTATTATCCAGGGTGCTTGTCACAAACATTGCTAACTATCCTAACCAGTTGTTATTTAACTAACTTTTTGAGAGGACAAGCCTATGTCATTGCTAGAACAGCTAGTACAAAAGTGCGCGGAAGCAGATTTAGAGTTAATCTTTACCAAAGTCGGAATTAAGGCTGAAAATATTCACGCTGACAATCATCAACATTTAAAAGAAGTTACCCTGGCTCAATGGCTATTAGAGTCAGCTAGAGCAACAAGCCACCTCGCTGTTAATGCCAACAATTTTGCTGGATTAAAATGGCGAGAGCCTGAGATGAATGGATTTGCGACTGCAATTAACATTAAAGTCCCTTCCGAACCTGAAACGGTTAATTTTTGCAAGTTTGAAAGTCTGGATAATTTTATTAAAGGTTATTGGCGCTTTCTGACTCGCCCTCATTATAAAGGCGTAGAAGAACACACCAATACTCCCCAGATTTTCATTGAATTTCTTAAAAATAAGGGTTATGCAGGAGACCCGCACTATGTTAGCAAAGTCATGCGTTTACTCCCAGAAGCACAGCAGTTACTCGCAACTACGAGGGGAGCTACTATTACTTTAGTACCTGCACAACTTCAAGTTACCCGCGTTCCCAAGGAAGTGGAAGCAGGGCAGAACTTCAGAATTGCAGGTGTTGCCTCTCCACAGGATAAGGGTAAAGTTTTGGCAATTAAGATTGACAATCAATTCCCTGCTGATGGTGTTCCTATTGGTGAAGATGGCAAATGGCTATTTGATTTTGTGTTTCACGAAGCAGGCGATCGCACAATGCAAATTTCTACAGGTAGCCAAACTGTAGAAATTAATATTAAGGCTGTTACTGCTGGTAATGTGCAAGATACTGAGGAGATATCAAAACCTTTAGGGTCGATTGTAATCAACTTAACTAAAAGCGTCGGACTGGGTGTAGTCAACAATAATCCAGGAGAAGTCAAAGCCGTTAAACAAAGATTACGTGATTTAGGTTATACCTGGGTAGGTAACCTGGATAGTGTTACCATAGACACTGGTACAGTTAAAGCGATCAAACTGTTCCAATCAATTATTAATGGCCGCAGCACGATCCAAGCGGATGGTCGCATTGATGTAAACGAATTTACTCATCGGTGGTTACAAGCAGCTAATGCACCGCGTTGGATAGCAATGCCGCCTAGCGATCCAGTGATTGGTTTTGTGAATTTTGAGCGTGAACAAACTCATGACAATCACGATTTTGGTACACATTGGTTAGCTGATACCATCTTAGCTATTGCTAAGGATTATCAAAGCAGTCATCGAGACTCTCATGCTCATGCAGCTCCATTTGTCATTAATGATGTTAGCGTACCTCATGGCGGAGATACTCCTGACCACGCTGGGCATGAAACAGGTTTGATGTGCGATGTTCTTTTGCCTAAACAAGGTGGAAGTTTTGGTGGGATTAATTGGTTTGATGCCAATTTCGATCGCTCTGCTACACGCGCCCTCCTTAAATCTATCCACAAGCAAAAGCTAGTACGGGCAGTTTTCTTCAATGATACGATACTCAGAGGTGAGAAGCTATGTACTTTTGATCATGGCCATGATAATCACATCCACTTTGAAATTAATCCGCCCGTGAGAATCTAATTCTGGATTTGTTGTCATAATCAATAAAATAGCGATCGCTCCTGTCTTAATAGTGAGCATGAGCGATCGCGTGCCTCACTAACTTCACTGACTAACTATCGCTCTTCTGTCACTCTGGGTGGAGGATAATGAGCTAAAACAGCTCGAAGCCAGAACCCGTCTATGACAAAGCTACGTCTAGCCAAGCTGATCGTGAAATAGTTAAGTTCTGTCAGTTTTGGTAAATGGGTAGCGAAATGGCAAATTCTGTCCCCTCTCCTGGTGCGGAAGTTACTTCTATTTTCCCCCGGTGCTTTTCCACAATCTGATAACAAATTGCTAGTCCCATTCCTGTGCCTTTTCCTACGGGCTTGGTTGTAAAAAAGGGGTCAAATATTTTACTTTGGATCTCTACGGGAATTGCCAAACCGTTATTCCAAATCTTTACTAAAATTAATTCCGCCTTTTTCTTTTTGGTCTGAATACTAATCGTAGGCACAAAAGCTTTGGTTGTTTTTGGTTCTAAACTATTTACTTCTTCCAACGCATCAATAGCATTGGCCAGGATATTCATAAATACTTGGTTGAGCTGGGCAGGATAACAGTCAAGCCAAGGCAAATCATCATAAAATTTGATAATATTAATTTTGCATTTAATACGATGATTGAGAATTAACAGCGTGTTTTCAAGTCCTTCATGAATATCCGCAGGCTTCATTTGGGCTTCATCAAGATGGGAGAATTTGCGCAAAGATAAAACAATTTCTCGGATACGCTCAGATCCTATTTTTAATGAATACAACAGATGAGGCATGTCCAGTTGGAGGAAGTCTAGATCCATTGCCTCAATTTGTTCCTGAATTGCAGGAGTTGCATCGGGGCACTGTTGCCGATAGAGATGAATTAACTTTAACAAGTCTTGAATTGAGTTATTGGCATGTTCGAGATTGCCGTAAATAAAGTTAATGGGGTTGTTAATTTCATGAGCAATACCAGCTACCATCTGTCCCAAACTGGACATTTTTTCACTTTGAATTAGTTGAGCTTGAGTGTATTTCAGGTCTTGCAAGATTTCGGTCAATTCCTTGGTTCTTTCCTCAACCCGTTCCTCTAAGGTTTGATGTGCTAGCTTGAGTTCCTCAGTATACTCCGCCACCCACTGCACGAGTTGATTCAGGGAGCTGGCTAAAGATCCGACTGCATCTTCAGTCATGACGGAACTGCGGAGGTCAAAATTACCTTCTTGAACAACTGCTCTAGCTACTTGGGTCACGGCTTCTATCGGACGGGCGATCGCTATACTGGTGATAAGTGCTAGTGCCACTGCCATTCCCACTGAAACTAGCGTAGTGGTGACAATTATTTGTAACCGTAGTATCCGAGCCTGCTCTAGCTGGTTATTCGCTTCAAGGTGTTGAGTTTCAGCTACTTTTTTAATCTGATTTAAACGTTCTGATAGGCGATCGAACTGAATGCTAAGCGTTTTTGCTGATTGCCCTGTAATAGCCTTCAATAACTCATGATATGCTTCATGGTTTCTGGCAGATTTCAAGTGAGTTAAGGAAATTTCACGCCAAAGGGATTTCACAAATTGATTGTAGGATTCTGTGTTGGCCTCATAATCCTTGATTAAACGCTGAAGTTCTGGGGAATCTATGGCTAAGCGATCGGGATGATTTTTGGTAAATACTTCGATCTCATTTAACAAACTCTTCACTCGATCGATAGCTGCCACAACTTTTACCGTTTCGTAGTCAAAACCTTGCGGATCTTCGAGAACGATGGCTAACTCTTGGGGATGCGATCGCACTACACCAATTGTATTTTCTAAATTACTAAGGAGGTATTGCTGCCGATCGGCGACATTTAGCTCTGTCCGAGCTTGTTCTTGATAGTATTCTCCCACCACCAATCCCACCGTCGTTCCCAAAACCGATATTCCCAGCACCAAAGAATAGCCATAACCAATTTTTTGGGCGATGCTCAAGCGCCGGATCAAGCCTCTTATCCAATTTAAGAATAGAAGTTTACAGATGTATTTTTGACCCATTACGCTTTGCCGCTTAGGCTCGATCTGGCAGTTGGTTCGGTTGGGAGGATGCCGGGAGTTTAAAAAAAGCATATATAATAAAAGTTTTAAACGAACTAATGAAACGCTTTATTACTGCCCCCTCTTTCTCTCTCGCCTTCTCCCTTTTCAAGGTAGACAGACCTGAAAATTATAAATTGATTTTATAAATTTAGCTAGGCCAAGGTTAAAAAGATTTCTTTCCATTTTTGCAGAAGTATATAGTTAATGTAAAGCCAGAATACGTTAAAATTAAATTAAAAACGTTAACTCGTATACAAAATCAGCAAAATAAATAATCTAATCTCCTTAATGAAGCTGTATATCTAGACAGATTGAGGCTATTGAGAAGTTGAGCAATATTGCGATAAAGCTCTTATGAAGATATCTATTTTGGGTTAGGATTTGTTTAAGAAATGTTTACAATATTTTTAACATAACGCCAACGGAGCTGCTATCGTCGCTCCCGGTGCTGAAGTAACGGGCTTTTTTCGATAAGATCGAGCCAAGCTAGCTCTTATGAACGATGGTTTCTAGCTCCACTCCCTTCTCAGATATCCAAAATCATTGGGCACGCTTATTCATTGAAGCCTTAGCCCAGCTTGGCATTGTCAGCGGGTTCCCAAATGGGACGTTTCGCCCCAATAATTCCATGACTCGGGCTGAGTTCGCAGCTATTTTGGGTAAAGCCTTTACGAGATCTTCCCGGCGGCAGTATGACGGCTTTGTCGATGTGCCTTCGACTCACTGGGCAGCAGCTGTGATTCAAAAGGCTTACGAAACAGGCTTTATTAGTGGGTTTCCGGATAACTCCTTTCGTCCAGCAGATCGGATTACCAGGATACAAGTCTTAATGTCTCTAGTCAGTGGCTTGGAGATAGCATCAAAAGTAAAACCCGACCTAGTTACCAGACTTCCCCACCTCTATCAAGATGCAGCAGCAATACCTAACTATGCAGTGGATGACGCAGCCATTGCTACCCGTGCTGGGTTGGTGGCGAATTACCCCAACGTCAAAATCCTCGCCCCAAATTTAGCGGCAACCCGTGCCGATGTCGCCGTTTTGATCTATCAAGCCTTAGTGTATTTGGGTGCAGCTCGCCCGATTCAATCAAAATATATTGTAGTTCCGCCAGCAGTCGGAACGCTTTTACAGACCGTCTCCGTGAGTCATCGCCGGGAGTTTCGAGGAGCATGGCTGACAACCGCGTGGAATAGCGATTGGCCCTCAAAACCGGGACTTCCGGTTGAACAACAGAAAGCCGAACTGATCGGGATATTGAACCGACTGCAAGGACTGAACTTTAATGCCTTGATCTTACAGGTACGACCGGAAGGAGATGCCCTGTATCCATCCCCATTGGAACCTTGGAGTGCTTGGCTGACAGGAACTCAGGGCAAGGCACCTCATCCAGTTTACGATCCTCTAGAGTTTGCGATCGCTCAATGCCACCAACGTAATATTGAACTCCATGCTTGGTTCAACCCTTACCGCGCTAAGATTTACATCAAGGGTTCCCCCAATGCCCGCCCGCACATCGCTCTGGCAAATGCAGAATCTGTTTACCGTTGGGGCAATCAGCTGTGGATGGACCCAGGCGCAAAAGCCGTTCAAGACAGGGTTTACAACGTCATCCTTGATGTAGTGCGGCGCTATGACGTAGATGGCATTCACTTGGATGACTATTTTTATCCCTATCCCATCACTGGCAAGGACTTCCCGGATCAAAAAACTTACGCCGCGTATAAATCAGCTGGTGGGAAACTAAACTTAGGCGACTGGCGGCGAGATAACGTGAATAAAATGGTGGAGCGTCTATCGGTAGGGATTAAGGCTACAAAACCTTACGTTAAGTTTGGTATTAGTCCCTTTGGTATTTACCGACCCGGACAACCACCAATGGCGAAGGGACTGGATGCCTATGCCGTACTGTATGCTGACTCAAAAAAATGGCTACAGCAAGGCTGGGTGGATTATTTAGCACCCCAACTTTATTGGCGCATCGACCAAAAACCCCAAAGTTATCCCCTATTGCTGAAGTGGTGGACGGATATTAACTACAAGCAGCGCCATATCTATGCGGGTAATAATATAGCGCAGTTGGATGGCAAGAGCTGGAAGGTGCAAGAAATTAACAAGCAAATTGAGATTAGCCGCAGCTTGGAGGGGAAGCGATCGCTGGGGAATATCTTCTTTAGTATGAGTGCTTTAAGTGCCAATCGCCAAGGTATCTACAACACCCTCAAGTCCTCAGTTTATGCCAAACCTGCCCTAGCGCCCAAGATGGGGTGGTTGGAGGCTTTGCCGCCATCTCCGCCCGAACAACTGCGCGTCCAAGATGGCAAACTGACATGGCAGGCAGATGACAATCGGGATATTCGTTCGTGGACGCTCTACAAACAGGATAGTGGGGCTTGGCGGCTCGATCGCATTTTGTCTGGGGCAACGAGAGTGGCGACAGTTGAACCGGGAACTTATGCGTTGTGTGCGGTGGATCGCTTGGCAAATGAGAGTGCAGGAGTGGTTGTTTCGGTCAAGTGAGTTGCTATAATCCTGATTGCCTAAATGGTTACTAGGGATCAAAGCTTTTCTGGTAATAGGTCATAGGTAATGGTATAACCAGCTAGCTTTCCCCTAATTACCAATTACCAATTACCAATTACTAATTACCAATTACGAAAATGAAGTACGGAATTGATTGCGGTCATAATTGCCCTCCCGATATTGGTGCCTCTGGCATCCGGCAAGAAGATGTGATGACCAAAGATGTGGGAGCAAGGGTGACGCAAAAATTAAAAGCTATGGGTCATCAAGTTGTTAGCTGCAACCCCAGTCGAGCCAGTAGCGTTGGCAATTCTTTAGCTCAAAGATGCCATATCGCCAACTCTAACAACGTGGATGTTTTTGTATCGATTCATTTTAATTGTTTTAACGGTAAAGCCAAGGGAGCAGAAGTACTGGCTCTGGGCAATACCTCAACGAAGCTAGCCAAGTCAGTCCTCGACAATATCATAAGTTTGGGATATTTCAATCGAGGGGTTAAGGATGGCTCGCACATCTACGTTCTCAAATATACGGATATGCCAGCCATTCTGGTTGAGTGCTGTTTCTGCGATGCTAAAGAAGATATGGATCGTTACAATCCAGAAGCCTTAGCTGATGCAATTGTCAAAGGGTTAACGGGGAAAGAACCAGCCAAACCCACTCCTACTCCCGATACGAAGCAAGATAGCACAGAAAAACCAATCACTCCTCCTCAACCCGATAACAGTCTGCTCAAAATGCAGCAAGCCTTAAACCGATTGAAAATTACTGATAGCAATGGTAAGGCTGTAGTAGAAGATGGCACAGCCGATCCCGCCACCACCTCAGCAATCAAAAAGTTTCAATCTATTGTTGGCATCGGTCAAACGGGAATTGCTGGAAATGATACCTGGGGTGCCATGAATCAAATCCTCGCCAAGCCAGTTCTCAGAGAAAATCACCCTACTGGCCCCGCTGTCCGATACCTCCAACACCGCCTGGGTATGGAAATTGATGGGATCTATGGACCGAATACAGCTAATGTGGTTAAGAAATTCCAAAGTCAGAATGGCTTAACGGCTGATGGTATTCTGGGGCCGCAAAGTTGGACGAAATTAATCAGTTGACTATTGGGGTTACGCTAAATGCTGCTTCTTAAGGAGAGTGTCCATGAGAGCAGATCGAGTCGAAAGCCCTCACCCCCAGCCCCTCTCCCAACCTTGGGAGAGGGGAGCAAGATGATTGGTCTCCTTTTGAAGCGCTTTATTAAATGTTGCACAAAGAACTTTTAAAACATCTCGATCAGCTGGGAATTCGCTTTATACGCATCCTGTGGTGTGACAATGCTAATATCCTCCGGGGCAAGGCTGTACACCGAGGCACCTTATCAGAATACTTACAACACGGTGTTGGTATCTGTGCAGCTCAGCAGGCAATTCCGGTGATGTATGATGCTCCAGTTGCTGGCAGCGGTCTAGGTCCAGTGGGTGAAGTGCGCTTGGTGCCAGACTGGAGTACCTTTACCTCGTTGCCCTATGCCCCCGGTCATGCCCGTGTCCTGGGAGATATGATATCCAATGGTTCCCCTTGGAGTTTGTGTCCTCGCAATTTCCTCAAAGCCATGGTGGCTGAGGCTAAACGTGAAGGGTTGGATGTCATTGCCGCCTTTGAGAATGAGTTTTATCTGTTACGGCGCACCCCTAATGGAATTGTACCTGCTGACGAAACCGTGTTTGCTGCCACTCTGGGGATGGATCTCCAGCAGGGGGTAATTGATGCGATCGCCGAAGCTCTCATCCAGCAAGGGATGCCGATAGAACAGTATTATCCAGAATCTGGACCGGGTCAGCAGGAAATCTCGATTCTTTATACCCACGCCCTAGGGGCAGCAGATCAGCAGATTGCGTTCCGAGAAACAGTGCGAGCGATCGCTCTTCAACACAATCTGACTGCCTCCTTCTTGCCAAAAATCTTTGCCGATCTAGCAGGCAGTGGTTGTCACCTCCACCTCAGTCTTTGGCACGAAGGAGATAACCTGATACCCAATCCCAACGCTGATGGGAGTCTTTCAGAAGTTGCCCGTCGCTTCATTGCCGGAATCCTCCACCACCTCCCAGCATTAATGGCATTGACGACACCCAGTACTAACTCCTACCGCCGAATTCAGCCTCACTGTTGGAGTGGAGCCTTTCGCTGTTGGGGGATGGATAACCGAGAAGCAGCAGTGCGAGTACCTACTAACCCAGCAGCACCTAGCCCGACTCATTTTGAGTTCAAAACCGTCGATGCTACCGCGAATCCTTACCTGGCATTGGGAGCAGTCATTGCTGCCGGACTCAATGGCGTGCGGCATTGTCTAGATTTAGGAACAGGGGTGACAGTAGACCCGGGCACTCTGACAGAATCAGAGCGTACTGTCCATGGTATCGATCGCTTACCCGCAACTTTAGGGGAATCCATCACCCAACTCAGCAGTGATGCAGTACTGTTGGATGCCTTAGGTGCGGATTTAGCTAGAGCTTACCTAGCCGTCCGCCAAGCCGAGTGGGAAGCAATGAAAGATTTCGATTTGGAAGCAGAAGTGAAACTGTTGTTAGAAAGGTATTGACGCTAATTGTTCATAGTTCATTGTTCATGGTTCATTTCATCCCTCACACCCTCATCCCT
>DNXU01000323.1:37054-38577 GCA_003505715.1 Cyanobacteria bacterium UBA8803
CTCATCCCTCATCCCTCATCCTCTCCCTATTTTCTATTAGCTTTACCTAACAATACAAACTCCACCTACTTGTACAGTGCATTGCTGGGGTTTTCTAGTTGGCTCTAGCTTGCGGGTGCTGATGTTATAGGTATATTCTCCAGCTGGGAAAACGCGGTTGGGGTTGGCGCAGTACCGATAGGTTTGACTTCCTTCGGGATAAGAAACAACAACCAAGGAACTGGTTGCCGCAGGACAGCTATCCAGAACCGTCAAACCATAATCGTTTTGTAGGGTTTGTCTCCTCGGATCTGAGGTTGATGTTGGTGCAGTTGCAGACGAAGAACTAGAGCCTTGAGCAGCAGGGGCTCCTGGCTTCAATTCTCCCATGCTCAGGTCATAAGTATATTCTCCGGCTCGGAGGAAGCGGTTGGGGTTGGCACAGTAGGTATAGGTTTGACCGTATTCAGGGAAGTACGCAACAACTAAAGAGGTTCTGGAGGCGGGACAGTTATCCAGTACCGTCAATCCATAATCTTGTTGCAGGAGTTGCCTTCTAGCATCTGGGGTTGCCACCGTTGATGAAGTTTGAGACGAGGAACTAGAGCCTTGGGCAGAAGGCGCTCCTGGTTTCAAATCACCGCTGCTCAAGTCATAAGTATACTCCCCAGATCGGAGCAGGCGGGTGGGATTGGCACAGTAGGTATAAGTTTGGCCGTATTCGGGGAAATACGCCACCACTAAAGAGGTTCTTGATCCAGGACAGGTATCTAGCACTGTCAATCCATACTCTCTTTGCAGCAGTTGCCGTCTGGGATCTGTAGATGGAGTCGATGCCGGTTGAGTGGATGGGGGTTGTGCAGCCGTTCCCTGACCAATTCCTGATAGGGAAACAGTGTATCGGCCTCTGGTGTTGTTTTTCGCTAAAACGAGTAGTCTGTATTCCCCTGTAGTAGGAACTTGATACTTGAGGGAGGTGGTTTTGTCATTGTAGGCTACTTGGTTACCAGTCTGGGAGGAGGTTAGCACTAGAATAGGTGCAAGACTGCTACCGTCCTCAACTTCAACCGAGATTTGGATAGTGTCGCCTTGTTGGGCATTAAAAATGTATTCCTCCCCCGCAGCTGATTGAAAAGGAGCGTTCCGAACGGATTGGTTGCGGTAACGGAAGACGGGAGAGTTAGTCTGGATAAACCCATTAAGGGTATCACCATTGTTGAGTCTAGTGGTTGCTCCAGCTAGATCGGCAAAGATCGCAAGCATCATCCCACCAGCCGCGAGCGTCGCAGCAACTCTATTGAAAAAGTTACGGGTAATCATGCACTCTAAATTTCCTAACAAAAAACCGGATGCATTGTGTTGGACAGATTATAGACACTTGGGGTTCCCCTGCGATCGCTATTTGCCAATTAAGGTAATGGTGCATTAGCTTTCGCGTAAACGCACCCTACTAATAAAGCAACTCCCTCACCCCTCACTCCCTCCTCCCTCATCCCTCACCCCCTCACTCCCTCACCCCTCACCCCTCACTCCCTCACCCCTCA
>DNXU01000320.1:0-1478 GCA_003505715.1 Cyanobacteria bacterium UBA8803
CCCTCATCCCTCATCCCCTCACCCCCTCACTCTTTTCCGGACTGCAAACTAGTTCGGATGGAGAAAGAGATATACACTAGCAGCGTCAGCGCATAGCCTGTGTTAGAGTGAGCGTAATTCCTTTGCAGTAGTTTTCCTCCAGCTGGTGAAAGGACTATGATAATTACAAAACGCGGCCTCGTAGTTGGGGCGACCGCAGTAGTATTAACAACGGTTGCAGTGACGGGCGCTGGCCTTCATTTATCTCAAAGTCAGGCTTTCTTTCGGGAAAGTCCTAAGGAATTAGTCGATGAAGTTTGGCAAATTATTGACCGTACCTATGTAGATGCCACGTTCAACCAGGTAGATTGGCAAGCGGTTCGCAACGACTATCTAAATCGCTCTTACAGCAGCAAGGAAGACGCATACAAGGCAATCCGGGAAATGCTGGAGAAACTGGACGATCCTTACACCCGGTTCATGAGCCCAGAAGAGTTCAAGAACATGCAAATTGATACCTCTGGGGAATTAACGGGTGTGGGAATTCAGATTGCCCAAGATGAGGAAACCAAAAAGTTGATGGTGATTGCCCCAATTGAGGATACACCAGCCTATAAGGCAGGTATCCTCGCCAAAGACACGATCGTCAAGATTGATGGCAAGAGTACCGAAGGCATGAATGTCAACGACGCCGTACAGTTGATTAGAGGCGAACCAGGCACTACAGTAACGCTAACTATTCAGCGAGGCGATCGGGAAATAGATTATCAGTTAAGCAGGGCGCGAATTGAAATTCATCCAGTACGCTACAGCTATCGCAACAGTCCTGCTGGTGCGATAGGATACATTCGCCTTAATCAATTCAGTGCGATCGCAGCTCAGGAAATGCGAGATGCTATTAAAGATTTGGAAAAGCAGCAGATCACTGGCTATATTTTAGATCTGCGCTCTAACCCAGGCGGATTGCTTTATTCTAGTATTGAAATTGCTCGGATGTGGCTGTCGGAGGGTACGATTGTCTCTACAGTAAACCGACAGGGTGAAACTGACCGCCAGCGAGCAAACAATCACCCCCTGACAGACAAACCTTTAGTAGTGATAGTTGATGGCGGGTCGGCCAGCGCGAGTGAAATTCTTTCCGGAGCCTTGCAGGACAATAAACGAGCCGTTTTAGTAGGAACTCAAACTTTTGGTAAAGGCTTGGTGCAATCCGTGCGCGGACTCGAAGATGGTTCGGGCCTAGCGGTGACAATTGCCAAGTACCTTACACCTAGCGGTCGCGATATCAATAAGGCTGGCATTCATCCAGATATTGTTTTTGAGCTGACCGATACACAGCGTAAAGAATTGCAACAAGACCGTACCAAAATTGGTACTGAAGGCGATCCTCAATATGTCAAAGCTGTGGACACGCTCAAACAGGAAATTGCCGCCAAGCAAAATAATCGTGCCGCTGCTCCACCTCGATCCAGGTGAGAATGGGTAATGGGTAATGGGTG
>DNXU01000320.1:1702-2410 GCA_003505715.1 Cyanobacteria bacterium UBA8803
CCATCACCAATTACCAATTCCCTATGCTGGTTGACATTTGCCAGCACGAATTAAGCCGACTCTACGGGCGATCGCTTCTTGTTGAGAATCGAACGGCCCCCAGCGCTCTACAAAGTTTGATTCGTCTTCTCCTTCAACTTGGTCGTTGGAGAATATTTCGCATCGTCCTTCGGATCGCTTGACTATATACCAAAATTGGGGTAAGTCATTCCTGCTTTGATTGCAATTAACCATGTCCAGCCATACTATCTCGTACTGCCTGTATTTGCTCTAGGGCAATCTCCTGCTTATCGCTACCAAACTCGTTGTCTGGCGTTAGGAATAACATGCAGTGGCAATCTTTACGTTCGCGCATGGGGATGCAAGGACAGTTCCAATAGGCAGCCTTCACCTCGGCTTCTTTATCTTCATAGTGGCGACAGGGACATAAAGGTGAGCCAAGTTCATCTTTGTGTTTGGCAAGTCCTTCAATTACTACAGCAGTTACGGAAGGGTCAACACAGAAGTAGGTTCCGGTACGTTTAGCATAAGTTTCTGCAAAATTCTTCATGGCCTCCAGGTTTTTATCGCTGGAGAGATTAGAGGTTTGTGATGTACTCATGTAATAAGACTAGGTAGTTTCACAGTTCCTTTGCATTCTAACCTGAGGAATGATTAGGAAGTTAAAATGCCAGGAGGCGGATTTGAACCGCCGACACGGGGATTTTC
>DNXU01000320.1:2416-2907 GCA_003505715.1 Cyanobacteria bacterium UBA8803
CCCCTGCTCTACCAACTGAGCTATCCCGGCTGATTAAGTCGTTATTTACACGCTTAACTAAGTTAGCAAATTTAAATAGGTATTGGCAAGCACAAAATCCAGAATTAGGTGAACTCGCCTTAATGGAGTCATCGGCGATGGATGGATAGCCCTGGGGAGTTATGTCAGGTTGGCACTTGGGAAGCAGATGTTCAAAAAATGCAAGCATCTATGAATGTGAGGCACTTTTGCAGTTGCATAATGCTCCTAATCCAGTACCAATCTAGCATTCAGCCTTTTGAGGCAACTCATAGATGCTTGCAAAAACGCTATAAGCTAGGCTGGGTAAAGCTTTATGAGTTTCTGGGTTCCTTGAAAAAATGAGGATTTGGAAGGAAATTAGAAATCTTTTAGCTTCCTGGCGTAGATGCTTGTAAAATTGGCTAGGGGCGATTGTGCTGCAAGGGTTTCAGCCGACGCTCTGCTCTAACCTTTGATGCCGTAAGGCGTTG
>DNXU01000320.1:3261-10740 GCA_003505715.1 Cyanobacteria bacterium UBA8803
TTCCCCATTCCCCATTCCCCCTCTCCCTCTTTTGCCCTTAACTGAAGCCAATCCAATGTTCGTGATAATTGTTCAAGAGATCCGTAAAGATTTGATTGAGTTGTGCCTTGCCATAATAGGTCTGGGTCATTGCCGTTGCTGAGGATAAAAACGGCCATTGCAGGAAACCGATCGACCACTGATTAACTTTGGGCAGACGCAGCGCAATTTGCTGATTGCCAATACTGAGAACTTGCAGCCAGGTTCCTATTGTTGGGGGTAAGTTTGTATTGAAGCGTAAGGACAAGGCTGGAGTAGAGAAGGACTGGGAGTAAGCAGGAGTCAAAAATGGTTGGTAGACTTTTGCTTCAGGAGTGAGCTGTTTGATAAAGGCTAAAGTAATACCTTGTAGAAGCTGTCGCAAGGGTTCAGCTTCTTTACCTGTCAGCTCTTTAACGAGGGTGCTTCGAGCAACGGCATCATTGAGATTGACTGGGTCAGTAATGCTCAAGTGAGTACCACCAATGGCTGCAAGAAGATACTTTGACCCTCCCAATTGGTTAAACGCTCGCAGTTGATGGTCTAGGGATGGGGTAATAGCATCATCGGTTCCCGTTAAAATTAGGGCGGGGATGTTCACCTGAGCTAGACCGTTTTTACCAAACAAGCGTCCGGTTACTGCATTCAGAGCCATCACCTGCATGACTCGCTGATCTAGCAGTTGTACCTTATCATCCCTCAAGTTAGTGGCAGAACATTGAAACCAGTCTGCGGGAGATCTTTCCACTGGTCCGCGATCTTGGCAAAACTGTCGCAATTCCTCTAAATCTAATTTTCCGCCTGCTAAAGCTAAGGCGGTATAACCGCCTAGAGAATGACCGATCACGCTCACTTGTTGAGTATTTAGTTTGTCCCGCAGGCGACCAACCCCCTCATTGATACGGGTTAATTCATCTAACACAAAGCTGACATCCTTAGGACGGTCGATAAATTCCGATGCGGGTAACAAATTCTCTAAATTACTGTCTAGGGAGACCCCGTTTAGCCAGGTAAAATTGCTGCCGGGATGTTCTATGGAAGCGACTGTTATGCCGTAGGATGCTAAATGACGGGCTAGGTAGGTTAAAAATTTACGGTCAGAACCAAAGCCATGGGAGAAAACAACTAGAGGTCCAGATGTATTTTCAGCCCAATAAAGGTCTACCAGAAGAGTTCGCTGCCGTTGTTCGTCTTGCAGTCTCAGCGTCCGCTCATAGACGTATTGAGGGCCGCTAGCAGCAGGGTCAAAGCTAGGACGGAATTCCCTCTCGTCACTGACAGCTAGTTCCTCCTCTAGTACAGGCCCAACGACTTGGCTTTGCAAGTAAGGCGTGTTCAGTTGGAGGACGATACCGATCGCTGAAGATGCATCGACTACCACGTTCTCGTCTGGGTAAGCTTTTAAGAAACTCAGCACGGAAAAACCGTTGGCTTGTCTTGCTGCCAAAACTAAAGCCGCCTGTAATTGCTCAATGCTGCTATTAGGAAGTGCTAGACCAATTTGATCGAGCAATCGAGCGCCATCGGCTGAACCGATTAGGTTATTGATGAATTTCTCAGTCAGTTTGGGGTCAATTTGCAGCCGTCTGGTGAGCAACTGCTGTACTTGGGGGGTGAGTAGGGATCTGTAGGGTCTGAGAGCAGGTGATAACTCGCCAGTTTCAGCAAACTTTTCCAAATCTTCAATCTCGACAGATTGCTGAAGGGGTCCCAAGCGTAGGGTTAGGCGTTCAGCGGATTGAGCCGGTTCGGCAATTCCCCAGGATATAGCTACGAAGAGGGTAAACAAAACTTGTTGCCCGATTCTCTTGAATCTACTTGTTGCATCAACTCGTTTCACCCTATGAGAATGCCAGAATACCCTGCCATCAGACCAGTTGAGCTGAACCTTCATAATCAGTGATTTTACCGCGATGTGTGTGTGAAGCTATTACTAATCTTGAGCTAAGGGACACAATTAGCGCTATACAAGTTTCCTACTATACCAATTGGCGATCGGGACTTACCGGAATTGCCCCCTACCCTTGGGGCAAGCTAGTGACAGAAGGCAGGAGGCTCTAGGGAACAGAGGGCAGAAGGGAAAACATCTTTTACAGTAAGTTTTTTAACCTTTTTTAAGGGTAGATTATTTCCGCCAAGCTGTACTAGGTGTTGCCGTGAACTACTAACAACCAATGTGTTTTTTGCATAAAGATGCCGGAATATCTTATCGCCAAGATGTAGTAAACAAGAACACCAAGGCAATATCCAATTGGGAGGATTTTTTCGATGCAACTGTCTTATCGTGGTGTTCACTATCAATCTGAAACCCCTACCATTGAAACAACCGAGAGTAAGATTGGTGGTAAGTATCGCGGTGCAGATTTACAATTTCGGCGTCGAAAAGGGATTTTCGTACCCGATTCCTTTTTGAGACTGAAATATCGCGGAACACCCCATCTCGCGCTAGGAAGGTTCTCAGTTAAATCCCAACCCCATGACTTACCTAATTCAGGATACTCTCCATTGACACTTCCTTGATGTAGCTTCGGATATGGGGTCACGGAAAAGGGCATTGCCAAGCGATGCCCTCATCTCATTTGTTCATTGTTGATTGTTCATTGTTGATTGTTCATTGGCCAAAACCCATTACAGATGAACCATGAACTATGAACTATGACCTATTTTAACGAGAACTGTTCCCATTACCATTCCCATTCCCGTTGGTTGCCAGCACGTTTTCAGCTAGCTTACCGGGGACTTCCTGGAGATGGTCGTAGTGCCAGTTGAAGAAGCCGATACCGAAGGTGAGCGATCGCAACTCTACAATAAAGTCATGCATTTCAGCTTGGGGCAGATAGCTGGAGACGCAGTCCCAACCTTTCCAATCAGAACGGGCTTCGTAATTGAGAATTTGCCCGCGCCGTCCAGAGATGAGTTGGAGGACTTTGGAGGTGAACTCGGTAGGTGCAGATACTTGAATCGACATAATCGGTTCTAACAGCATCGGTTCGCACTTGGGCATACCCTCGGTCATTGCTAAGCGTGCCGCCTGCTTGAACGCTTGTTCGGAACTATCGACGGAGTGATAAGAACCATTAGTTAGCGTCACAGCGACATCTACAACTGGGAAGCCCAAAGGCCCATGGGATAAATACTCCCGCACTCCTATTTCCACACCGGGGATATACTGCTTAGGCACCACACCACCCACTATGGTTTCCGAGAAGTTAAAACCTTCGCCGCGTCCTAGAGGCTTGATGTCGAGGTAAACATCACCAAACTGCCCGTGACCCCCACTTTGGTGCTTGTAGCGCCCGTGGGATGAAGCTGCTTTGCGGATGGTTTCTTTGTAAGGAACTCGCGGCAGGTGAGTCGTCATGGGTAGGTTATATTTGCGCCGCAGTCGGTCTAGGGCAATTTGAAGGTGAATATCACCCTGTCCCCAAAGGATAATTTCGTGGGTGTCGCCATGCTGTTCCCATGCCAAAGAGGGGTCTTCTTCCATCAGCTTGGCTAAGGCGCTGCTCAGCTTCACTTCATCTTTGCGATTTTCTGGAGCGATCGCTAAGGCATAAACTGGTGCAGGAGTGTCGGCTTTGGGTAATTTCAGAGCTGATTGACCCATATCTGTGGTGAGGGTTTCACCCGTGACAATGCCTTCTAAGCGTCCGAGCGCAACGATTTCACCGGCTGAGGCACTGGAGATGGATTGCTGTTGCTGACCGAGGAGGCGGTAGAGTCCACCAGCTCGGACGCCATTGAGTACCATCCCATCGGTGAGTTGACCTTGCCATACCCTGGTTAGGGAGAGTTTGCCACCTTGGGGCGTGTAATAGGTTTTGAGTACCTGTGCCACTGTTGTGGTAGCAGTTCCACTTACTCCTCGCCGTTCGGCAGTGGTATCGGGGGTTGGTGCTTCCCGTAAGAGAGCATCGACCAAGTGGCGAACGCCGTAATCTTGCTCAGCAACACCGATGAACACGGGTACAATTAAGTCTGCCCCCAATTCCATTTTCAGGTCTTTGATAATTTCTTCTTGGGGGGGTTCAATTTCCTCTAGCAGTTCTTCTAGCAGGTGATCGTCAAAATCGGCCAAGGCTTCGAGCATTTCTGCTCGTGCGGTATGTTCTTGTTCTTTCAAAGACTCCGGCAATGGCACGGGGTCAGCAGGAGCACCAGAATGGTAGTGATAAGCTTGCTCGCTCACTAAATCAATAAACCCGATTAGCTGTTCTCCTTGGCCAATCGGGTACTGGTGCGGTATTAAAGGGCGGGTTGAAACGACTTTGAGAGTGTCTAAGATCTCCCGGTAACGCTGGCCCCAAGCTCCATCATTACAAGTAAGCCGATCAACTTTGTTCAGAAATACGAGATGCGGAATTTCCCAGTCATCAAGGAATTTAAATAAGGGAGCAAGAGTCAAGACACGATCTGTTGTTGGTTCGCATACCACAACAGCCGCATCGACTCCCATTAAGGCGTTGTAGGTTTCTTGGCTAAACTCAATGGAGCCAGGGCAGTCGAGAAAATTAAAGCGGATGCCTTGATATTCGGTACTCCCGGCAGCGACTTCTACCGTCATGTGCCGTTCGCGGGCTTCGGGGGCACCATCGCCTACAGTATTACCGTCTTTGACAGTACCTTTGCGAGAAATTGCTCCGGTGACGAACAATAAACTTTCTAACAGAGTGGTTTTACCACTCAAATAGGGACCAACAATTGCCACATTACGGGTGGCTTCAAATGCTTTTTGGTTCACAATCGTTCCCCCAGAATACTAATGAGCGGGTGATGGGGTAATGGAGTGATGTCTTGTCCCATCTTCCCATCAGTAGCAGTTACAGCTTGATACTTAACTCAAGCGTCTATCTGCTTTTGAGATCCCCACGGCGCTAAGCCTTGGGATTCTCGGACTGAGACTGCAATGCGGGCGATCGCTCCTACTTGGATTTTACAGTCTCATGTTTGGGCTGTTGGTGTCTGAGCCGGGTTGATTCCCTTGTCAGTCAAGGTATTTGGACAAGCCCAGCAGCTGCCCTCAAAGCTATCATCACACCAGGTTCTTGAAGAGCGATGCCTGCTATTTTCTGTAAAATTAGCGCGTTCTGATCTCAATTACACAAAACTTGCAATCTCTTGTAAGGAAAAATCCCTTCCCAGTTAAGTAACTTTACTAAAAATGAATGTCTTCTAAAATTTATGAACATTAGTCTAAGTAGAAAACAAATTTGTAGCAAAATGCAATACACTTGGCCTCGGATTTCCTTAATATTTATTTACAATATCAGAGTTCCCTGTTTGACGGTAGGGCTGAGTTTACTGATAGCAGGTAGCAACATTAGACCGATTGCTGCTGAACCCCTAGGGCACAAGTTACGCCAAAGCCCCCCAACCTTGGGGGGAACCCGAATATTCTCCCCCCAAGGTTGGGGGGCCGGGGGAGCAAAAAGGGTAAGCCAGATTGGGGTGACTACTCACTCCTCACTTCCCAATAGATGGTTAGCACAATCCCTGCCCTCGCTCAAACCGACACAACCTGCCGCCCTAGAACAGCTGAATCGAGGATTGGCGTTGGTGCAACAGGGGAAGTTACCTGAAGCGATCGCCGCTTTTCGACAGGCTACTCAACTCAATCCCAAGCTAGCAGCAGCGCACTACAATCTGGGGTTAGCCTTGCGACAGTCAGGACAATTGCAAGAAGCAGCGGATGCCTTTTACCAAGCAACCCAGGCCGACCCCAATTTTGCCCTAGCATTTGCTAACCTAGGTGCAGCACTGTTGGAAGGTAATAATTTGCAGCAGGCACGGGATTATCTGGCCAGAGCGATCGAACTTGACCCCAATCTGGGTGTTGCCCATTACAATTACGGTCTGGTACTTTCCCAGTTGGGAGAAGTGGAGGGAGCGATCGCAGCCTTCAAGAAGGCGATGCAGTTAAGTACAAATGCACCAGAACCTGCCTATCATTTAGGTCTGATTTATTGGCAACAGGGCAAGATAGAAGAAGCTAAAAAATTCTTGCAGCAAGCCCTTAAAATTAGTCCCCAATACCCTGAGGCTTACTACAGCTTGGGTTCAATTTTATTTGCTCAAGGAGATTTAGACGGTGCCCTCGAAGCCTTCCGACAAGCAGCCCAGAGTAACTCCAATTACGCTAATGCTTACTATGGGGCTGGCTTAGTATTTCTACGCCAGAATCGATTGAGCGACGCTCAGCAAGTGCTGCAATATGCTAGAGATCTATACAAGGCTCAAGGTAATACTGAGTGGGCAGCAAATGCTGAGGAACTCTTGGAGAACGCTCGCAATTCTAACCCCTAGCAGCTATCTCTCCACCCTTGAATGTCTGCTGCGATAATGTTGACAGTGTAGAATAAATCCATTTACACTGGTTAACATATAGTGATAGTGTCTGCGTAAGACTCAACCTATATTCAAGTTAAATGGAGTTAGTGGAATAAATACTTTTGTAAGTAGTTTAAAAAATTTGGCTATAAAGGGTTAACGGATCGCCAACTAAATCCGCTGCATCTACATTTAGTTAATAGCTGCAATGCAGCCTAGCTTAAATACGTCTACCATTTCTCAAAGACACTAATACTCAGTGGGTTAAGAGTTCCAGGGAACAGGAACTTGTACCAGTTTGTACTAGTCAAGTAAACTTAACAAGTTAGGCTGATCGGCAATTAAGAAATCAGGGCATCTCTAGTGAAAGCAACTACACCTGATGATCCAGCAATCTAAATGGTAATCCCTCAAGAATATACGGTTAACAAGCCCGATCTGCGGGCTCCCTTGATTGCCAAACTGCGTCGCGGAGTAGGCATCAGTTGGATTCGAGTAATTACCCTTGTCGTGCTAGATAGCCTTATGCTGTCTGCCGCTTGGTTCATTGCAGTTAAAATAGGAACACCAGTCAATTCTTTTAACTTACTTTGGAGCAGTGCCCAACAGTCCCCAGGCTTACTGGTTGCTATTCTGACAATTAACTTAGGCATTCTGGCTGCTTCGGGGCTTTATGGCACTGACGATAAACGCCGTAGCTTTTTGAGCTTAATTAAAGCGATTACGTTAGCTCAAGTAGTTCTTTTGAGCCTCGCTTTTTTTTATCAGCCAGGTGAAGTGTTCGTATCGCGCTCAGCGTTCCTCATCGCCTGGTTACTAGCCTTAGTTTTAGTCTTTGGAGAACGTTTGCTGCTCCATGCAGCTGTAATTACCTTGCGTCGCCAAGGTACAGTCCGAAACCGAGTGTTCCTAATTGGTAAACCTGAAGACACGGCGAAAGCTCGAAAAATCATCGATAAGTTAGCTCAATGCAATGTTTTGGGTGAGAGTAACTTATCTACCAGCAGTACCTCAGAACAGTGGAATGAGACGCTAGAAAAAATTGTTGAATTAGGAACCAGCGAGGTTTTCATTTGCTCCTGGCAGTCAGTCAAAAACCCAATTTTTTTATTTTGGCAGTTTAAAAATGCTGGC
>DNXU01000320.1:10748-13722 GCA_003505715.1 Cyanobacteria bacterium UBA8803
GTCCTATTGGTATGGAATTTCCCAGCCAATGGTCTGAAATCAAAATGGTTGATGGGTTAACGACGCTGCGGTTCCGTGCGCCCTCTATTATCGGCAGTGATTTCTGGACAAAGCGCTGCTTCGACCTAATCGCTTCGCTTTTTATTTTGGTACTGATCAGTCCGGTGTTGATCACAATTGCCATTGCCATCAAGCTAGACTCTCCTGGCCCGGTCTTTTATAAACAAGCACGGGTTGGGTTGAAAGGACGTACCTTTAAAGTATGGAAGTTCCGCACGATGGTTGTGAATGCTGCCGAATTGCAAAAGGAACTAGAGGCGAAAAACGAGATGAAGGGCGGCGTACTGTTTAAAATGAAAGACGATCCTCGGGTTACCAAAGTTGGTAAATTTCTCCGCCGCTATAGTCTCGATGAGTTACCCCAACTTATTAACGTCCTGTTAGGCCAAATGAGTTTGGTTGGCCCGCGTCCGCTTCCCTTGCGAGATGTAGAAAGGTTTGCCGAGCATCATACCATTCGCCACGAAGTTTTACCGGGTATTACTGGACTGTGGCAGGTTTCCGGTCGGTCTGATGTTGAAGATTCGGAAGAGGTGTTCCGTCTTGATATGGCCTATATCCAGAACTGGTCTCTGGCTCTTGATTTCCATGTTTTGCTACAGACAGTTAGAGCATTGCTCGGACGGGAAGGAGCTTATTAATTGCGGAGCAAGTTGAGTGGCAATCCGATCTTGTATGGTTGGGTTGAATAAAGTGATATCAAATGCGGTTATATCGTGTCCAGTTGCGTCGATATTGTTTGTAGTAATCACTTCAGTGGTTGATAATAGCATTGCCAACCACTGAAGTGATTACTACGAACCTTTTTATACCCTTTTTATGCAAGTAAAGATGCTACTGGACATGATATTAAATAGGCAATCAAACCGATCTGATATCATCCCTCATCCCTCATCCCACATACCCTCATCCCTCATCCCTCAGCTACAACTGTTGGCGTCACAGTAGCAGCAATCGGAATTTCTTCTACTTCCGGTAGCTTTTCTACCGCTAGACGAGAGGAAGAACTCCCACCGGATAAGCGCTTTAAGAGCTTTGGTCTAGGATCGTGCAATAAGTAAATAATTTGATCTCCCTCTTGCCATGTTTCATTTGCACCTGCCACTTGAAAACTCCCTTCCCGTTCCACCAGTAAAGGGACGAGTTCTCCGGCACGAATTAAGGCTTGTAAATGAGCTCGCTGAAATGCTAATCCAGGTTCGGTTAAAGTGGTGTGACCTAACTTAACTTGCCCGTCAAGGATGTACTGGTTCCAAGTTTTGATGGGAAGTTGGGAGATAAAGGCTTGATTGACTTTGGTTTTGTTGTTGGTTGTATTCGCTTGAGGATCGCGGGGAAATACAGCTAAGACTCGCGGTGGGGCAAATTCTTCAGCCGCTCTTTGTGCTAATACTAAATTCACTTCACTATTTTTGGTCATGGCGAGGAACGTCCCCACCGATTCAATTCCTGCTTCTTCCAAAACGTCAATATCTAAACCACTGCTTTGGAAAACTCGCAGATTTTCTTCCTCTGCTTTTTGGCAAGCTTCCGGATCGGTGTCGATGAGTACCACTGATTCTCCCTGCTCTTGAAACAGGCGAGCAATCAGACGGCTCAAGGGGTTGCAACCGATGATTACAGCACCCGTTGCCTTCTCGTGGGGGTTGAGCTGTAACCATTTGGCTACCCAACGGGCAGTTAGTCCTTGTAAAAAGACTGTCATGATAATGGTGAGGAAAACCAGGGCTTTGATAGAATCACCACCATTAATGCCGCGCTCTGTTAGGAGAATTGCAAATAAGGATGCAACAGAGGCGCTGACAATTCCTCTCGGAGCAATCCAGGATAAAAATAGTTTCTGCCGCCAGCTCAACTCACTTGTCCAGGTACATAAGCTCACGCTAATGGGACGCACCACAAGCATGAGGGCAAGAACCGTAAAAATGCTGCCCCAGCCTAAGGCAAAGACACTGGCAATGGACAGATCTGCTGACAGCAAAACGAATAAGACTGAGACACCCAGAACAGTTAATTGTCCTTTAAACCGCCGCAATAGCCGTTCTTCTGGTAAAGAAGAGGCTCCCACCACAATGCCTGCTACCACGGTTGCCATCAGTCCGGACTCAGAGCGAATCATTTGTGCTAAGCCAAACAACCCCCACATACTTGCTAGCACGACTAGATTTTTGAGGTCTTCTGAGATAAATTCTGCCCGCTTGAGAAACAAACCGAGCAACCAACCTCCTATACCGCCAATAGCACCACCGATGCCCAAACGCAAGCTCAGACCAATAATGGCGGCTAACGGATCTGCCTCGCTATTCAAAATTGTGTCTAGCACTACAACAGCAAGGATCGCACCTACTGGGTCGATTAAAACGCCTTCTCCTTCCAGAATGGTGGCTACCCGCCGATCCACTTTTACCTGTTTGAGTAACGGACCGATGACGGTTGGGCCAGTGACAACCACTAAAGCAGCGTAGAGAAAGGCGATCGACCAGGGGAATTCTCCCAACCAGTGAGCCGCCATACCACCTCCCAGCAGCGTGATCAGGGTGCCTAGGGTAACGAGGTTTCTCAAGCTACCGGAAACTTTGCCTAAATCTCGCAGATCCAGGTTTAGTCCTCCTTCAAATAGAATGACTGCTACTGAGAGGGCAACAATTACTTCTAAGCCGACTCCCAGTTGCTGGGGGTGTAACAAACCCAAGCCATCAGATCCCAGTAAAACACCAAAGATTAATAGAAAGACGATGCTGGGAACTTTGAGATACTCAGCGATGACCTGGGCACAGATCCCGGCAAAGACAGCGATCACCATCTGTAGGGTTAGTTGAAATGAGCCTTCCATATGGCGTAAAAGTCGCAGGCGATCAATTCAAGTCTAAGGGATGAGGGATGAGGGATGAGGGATGAGGGATGAGGGATGAGG
>DNXU01000609.1:0-275 GCA_003505715.1 Cyanobacteria bacterium UBA8803
GGGGTGAGGTGGAGTAGTGGGGGGGGGGGGGTCTTGGGGTAGGGGGAATGGGGGTTTATTTCTTCCTTGGGTTGTGGGTGAAAAACCGTGGTTTCTATCTAGAGAGTGTTGTTACTTCTCACTGAAAACTCAAAACTGAAAGGGTGCAACTGTAGCGCCCAGCTTAAGAGTGACGGTGATGAAGCCCAAAGTTATTGTAGAACTCCTTAAGGAAACTGTTGAAGAATGGCAAAAGGATAAGGCGTCTAACTTAGCCGCTGCCTTGGCCTATTACA
>DNXU01000609.1:282-6430 GCA_003505715.1 Cyanobacteria bacterium UBA8803
TTTCTCTGGCTCCTTTGATTATTATTGCGATCGCAATCGCGGGGGCTATTTTTGGGGAAGAGGCGGCTAGAGGTGAAATTGTCGGGCAAATTCAAGGGTTAGTGGGTACTGATGGGGCTAAAGTTATCGAGACAGCAATTGAAAATGCCAACCAACCTAATACAGGCAGCATCGCTTCCCTGATCAGTGTAGTTGTGCTGTTGTTTGGTGCCTCTGGGGTATTTGCTCAACTTCAAGATGCTCTCAACACGATTTGGGAAGTGCAGCCAAAACCAGGACGAGCAATTAAGGGCTTTGTGAGAAAACGGGTGTTATCGTTTTCCATTGTCTTGGGTATTGGCTTTTTACTCCTAGTATCTCTCATCATCAGTGCGGCTTTATCAGCTGTAAACAGTTATACACAGGATTTACTGCCTGGGGCAGATGTCTTGTGGTGGTTCGTGAACTGGGTGATTTCCTTTGGCATCATCACACTGCTATTTGCTCTGATGTACAAGTTTCTGCCGGATGTCAAAATTAGTTGGAATGATGTTTGGATTGGAGCCATTATTACTGCCTTACTATTTACTTTGGGCAAGTTCGTCCTAGGGATGTATTTAGGAAAAGGGAGTTTTGGCTCAACCTATGGTGCTGCCGGGTCGCTAGTTATCGTTCTGGCTTGGGTTTATTATGCAGCTCAAATTCTCTTTTTTGGAGCTGAATTTACTCAGGTTTATGCTAGACGATTCGGCTCTCAAATTGTCCCCGATGACCATGCTCTACCCCTGACTGACGAAGCAAGAGCAAATCAAGGCAGACCTCATAACCATAACCTGAAAGCAGTATCGGCAAATGGGGAGCGATCGAGTAATCCAGGTGCAGCATTACTGCGGTTTTACCAAAGATTGGCACGGAGGAGCGGACTAGATAACCGACACTAGTGGCTGAAGGGAAGGGATGAGGGATGAGGGATGAATGCTGAAGGAAGGGATGAGGGATGAGGGATGAAGGCTGAAGGAAAGGGAGCTTTTAGAGTAAGCTTTTTAACCTTTTTTAAATGGTGGGTTATTGCCGCCCCGCTGTACTAACAAGGCTAGGATGGAGCAGATAATTACGTGAACTCTGCGAGGCATGGATAGATCCTTGATACCTGTGATTCTGGCCGGTGGCAAAGGGGAGCGGTTTTGGCCTTTGAGCCGTAAGTGCCGACCCAAGCAGTTTTTAAGCTTAGATGGTAGCGGGAAGAGCTTGTTGCAGGCAACTGCCGATCGGTTGAGTCAGCTAGCTGGAAACACCCAAGCTTTGTGGGTAGTTACTTCAGCTCAACTCGCTGATGGGGTTCGCGAACAACTACCTCACCTACCTCCAGATAACTTGCTGGCAGAACCGGAGGGACGCGATACAGCACCAGCTCTAGCGTGGGCTACTCTGGAGATTGCCCGTAAGTATGGGGAAGATGCTCTCGTCGGATTTTTTCCTGCCGATCACTGGATTGCGGATCAGCAGGCTTTTCAACAAACTATAGATGCTGCTACTCAGTTGGCGGCAGCTGAGGCAGCGATCGTTACTTTGGGGATTGCTCCAGACTACCCATCGACGGGTTACGGTTACATTGAACAGGGCACATTAGCGGGAAGTTTTGGTGGATTGCCTGTTTATCATGTCAGTCGGTTTACCGAAAAACCTGACCGGGAGACGGCTGAGTCGTTTCTCACTACAGGTAAATTCAGCTGGAACAGTGGCATGTTCATTTTCCGAGCTGGACTAGTTTTATCCGAACTCAACACCCATGCGCCAGAAATTATCAATCCCTTACAAGAGAAAGGTATAGCGGCTTATTCCCAATTACCGAAGAAGAGTATTGACTATGCCTTAATGGAAAAAACTCAGCTGGCTTACGTTCTACCCGCCTCCTTTGGTTGGGACGATTTAGGAGATTGGAACGCTCTTGATCGCCTTTTGAAAGGGGATGCTCTAAATGTAGAACTAGCCACCCATGTGGGCATGGATACGAAGGGCGCGATTGTTTATGCTACCGATCAAGATGAGGTGATTGTGACCATTGGTTTAGAGGATGTGGTGGTCGTGCGCGATCGCAATGCGACGTTGATTGTCAAAAAAGACCGCACACAGCAGATTAAGCAGATCCTCAAAACTCTCCAAGATGACCCGAAATTGAGCAATTTTTTGTAAAGTTTCTTATTTCTTCTGGTTCAAAACGCTTGACTATAACAGCTCCAGAGTTTCTCTGGAGCTGCATAACCTACCTATCCATCTGGTTTTCCCTAACCAGAGCGATCGCTCTGGTAACTTTATTTTGCTTAACATAGTTAAGACTTTATTTATTTACTTTTACATAAAGTAAGCTATTGAAATCTTTAGTAAACATTAAATTTTGGTAATCTAAACTACAGATTTCTTGTAAAATTTAGACACTATGGGCAATAGGCCACAACTCGTGGCATGAAAATCCCTGTCTCCGTCTCTCCCGATTAGATATAATTTGGCTATTTGGAGAGACGGCACCTATGAGCCAACTTTCTACCAAATTGCCGACTGTCCTATTAGCTGCCACAACACTGCTGTTATTACTTGGGGTGAAGCATCCCCATCCAGTCCTAGCTGAAACCTGTGTGGCAGGGAGTAGCTGCCGCCAACAACCAATAAAGTTTGTGCCTGGTCAGCGAATTACTGTTGAAGTCGTTAACCTAACCTCCGGTCTTGTCCAACTTCAACAGTTATATGCAACTGACCCACTGCCCGTAACTCCGGGACAAGTAGTGTCTTTCGTTCGGGGAGGCACTACAGACTCTAACTTCTCGGTAGTCTTGTGGGACATCCAGGGATTGCCCCTAAAGGTGAATATCCTCAAAACTGACGCGAGAACCCTACGCATCGAAGTACGTCCCGGTGGCCGTCCTCCAGGCGATCGCTCAGTTTATCTTAAAGATGATGGGCGAGTTGAGATTTTATAAATAATTGTTGGTTGTTGGTTGTTGGTTGTTGGTTGTTGGTTGTTAGTTGTTGGTTGTTGGTGGTTTTTGGTTGGCATTAGCTATTAGCCATGATGGGGATTGTTACAGTGGCTATTGTGTTAGAGCTTACTTGACTATCGAAGTGAATTTTTCCTCCTTGTAAATCTAGGCATTTCTTGATCAGCATTAGTCCCAATCTGGAGCCAGGGATGTTGCGATTATTTTCTTCCTGATTGAATAGTTCAAATAGATAGTTGTGGTGGTCTTCTAAGAGAATGTCAATGCCTCGATTTTGAATTGTAAAAATTGCGTCAGACTCTTGGCAGGTTAAGGTCAGCTGAATCTGAGAGCCTACCGGAGAATAGGTAGTAGCATTGGAGAGTAAGTTTTTCAAGATATAATACAGTAGGGTTCTGTCCATGCAAGCAGTTGGGCATTGACCTTCACTAACAAACGTAATTTTCCTCTCGGCACCTGCTTGACGTTGTAGATCTTCCACCAGACTCTGACAGAAGTGTTTGAGATCGATGGATTGCAGGTGAAATTCAAGCGTTCCACTCTCAGCTCGACCAACTGTCAAAAGATCGTCAAGCAATTGAGCCATATTTTTAGCAGCCGTTTCCAGGCGATAGAGATTTCTATCTCGTTTCTCCGTCGGCCATGCTCCATCGCAAGATTTCAGTAATTGCGTGCTGCCTAAGATAATACTGAGTGGGGTACGCAATTCATGGGAGGCCATAGAAAAGAAACGGAGTTGCAGCTTCCTCAGTTCTTGTTCGGATTCCAAGCAAGTACGAATATCTTGCGATCGCTTTTGCTCGGTAATATCAGTAACTACCGAGATAAATCCAATGACTTGTCCAACCTCATCCCGCTTGTAGTTCCAATCTACCTGGATATCAATAAGATTGCCATCCTTGGTCAGGTATTGCTCTTGGTAAGGAACTGCTGGAGGTTGTTTTTGCACCAGCTGTGCCAAATCTCTACACCACTGACTGCGTCCTGCTTCTGGAGTTAAGTCCCACAGTGTTTTGCCTAAGAGTTCTGTTTCAGAGTAGCCTAGCATTCGTTGATAAGCCCCATTACAGAAAACAATAATGCCATTCGTGTCAATTTCCTTAATTCCATGGGGAATGGTTTCCACTAGAGTGCGATATAGCTGTTCGCTCTTTCTCAGGAAAGCTTCGACTTGCTGCCGTTGAGCAATCTCAACTCGTAATTGTTGATTCACCTGCTTTAATTTGGTGGTGCGCTCGGCAACTCTTCTTTCTAAGTCTTCATTAATGCTTTGCAGTTCTGCTTCTACTTGCTGACGTTTGGCAATTTCATGGTTGAGTTGTTGATTAACGGCTGCCAACTGAGCAGCTTGTTGGGTTATCTGCTGAGTCTTCTGATATGAAGCGACTGATTGCGCCACTTTCGCGCTCAAAATTTCCGGCACAATCGGCCCAACCCAATAATCCACCTCCGATAAGGTAAAATTCTCTAAGCCATAGCTGATGTCTTCGTGGTTCGCTGCCAGTACAATCATCGGCACCTGCACCGAGTTAAGTCTGGCTTGGATCAAGCTTACTATCTCCCATCGGATTTTTGGTTGGCTCACATCAAGAACGATCGCCCCAAATTCCTGCTCCATCAAACAGATGGAGGCGTCTTCAGCGGCATGAGCCTGTACTATATTTAGACCGCAGCGAGAAAGAATTGCTAACAAAGCCTGTAAATCCTTCGGCTTGTCACTAACCACGAGGATATTGGCCTTTGATTTAAGCAACAGGTTGTCATCCTTCATAACCCAATCCAGAACCAGATGTTAAAATTAGGCTAACCAATAAAATCTCTATATATAAAAATCGTTTCTTTGAGCCAGCATTTTAAGAAAACATAATTTTTAAGGAATCATAGCCGATGAGAATTCTCTTGGTCGAAGATGATGCGCTTCTCGCAGAACTTTTAGAAGAATTCCTCACCGATCAGCTACATATCGTTGATGTTGTCAGAGATGGAGAAGCAGCTTGGCTGCAAATCAAAACACTTGAGTACGATTTGATTCTATTAGATGTGATGTTGCCGAAGTTAGATGGGATTCGTTTATGCCAGCGCTTGCGCTCTCACAACAATTCTGTACTCATCTTGATGATTACAGCTCTCGATACTAGTACCAATAAAATTAATGGCTTAGATGCGGGAGCGGATGACTATATGGTCAAACCCATTGATTTTCCAGAATTGATGGCGAGGATTCGAGCCTTACAGCGTCGCCGAGGAACGTTATCGCCACCGATTCTTACTTGGGATAAATTGTATCTCGATCCAGCCACTTACGAAGTTCGCTACGATAGTAAAATGCTACGCTTGACCCCTAAGGAGTATGGTATTCTGGAACTGCTGATCCGGCATGGACGGCGCATCCTCAGTCGTGGTTTCATTATCGAACGCCTTTGGTCTTTCGAGAATTGTCCGGAAGAGGGAACAGTTAAGGCTCACATTAGGAGTCTGCGTCAAAAGCTCAAATCAGTAGGAGCGCCTGATGATTTGATTGAGACCGCTCATGGACTGGGATATCGTCTCAAGGAACTGTCCCAGCAATCCCTTAGAGAATAGTAAGAGAATTCTCCATATATAAAATGAGAATTAGTTAACAATTATTAAACTATGAACCAACTAGATAACCAACTCACGAAGCAACTGCGCTAACTGACGCTTTAAGGAAAACCCAAGATGGTATAAATTGCCACATTTTAATCATTTCTTTGCCCAATCCTAACCTGTTTTTTACTTTCTTACCGATTTCTTATCGATTTCTTACCCAAAATTTTTACTTGTGACCGTTAGTCTGTTAATTGTAGGGTGCAAATCTCATACTATGAACTACTGTCCCTGTTGCTCAGCTCAGCTGTTGCCTCATATTCGCCACAACCACATTTATTGGTTTTGCTCTCGATGCCGACAGGAAATGCCCGTTATAGATGGGGTCAAAGTTAAAGATCACCAAGAGTTACCTTTGATCAATCCCCTGAATCCTCTCTTGTCTCAACGCATCTTAGTCACAGTGGAGTGAAAAATAGAGACAGAGGAGGGAGAAGAAGAGGGAGAACAGGGTTTCCTGGCTATCTGGGGTAAAATGTATTTTCTGTTACATGGTGATGGGTGATGGGTGATGGGTGATGGGTAATGGGTAATTAGGGAGAAATTGC
>DNXU01000208.1:0-5392 GCA_003505715.1 Cyanobacteria bacterium UBA8803
ACTAACAACCAACAACTAACAACAAATGACAGCACAGCTTGACAGCCGTACTCAACGCAAGGTTCGCCAGAATTCACCGATTTCTTTTATTCAGAAACACTCCCAAAAAATCATCCGTCCGCTGATTGCGCTCGCGATCTTTCTAGCAGTCTGGCAAATCCTTTGCTTCAGTCCCAACTCTAATTTGCCCAGTCCTCTCACCGCTTTCCAGGAAACCTGGGACCCACTAATTATCAACCCATTCTTTGATAACGGTGGTACGGATAAAGGGTTAGGCTTACAAATCGCTGCTAGCTTGGGGCGGGTGGCCATTGGTTTCTCACTGGCAGCAATTGTTGGGATTGGCTTGGGAATTGTAGTTGGCAGCAATCAATTCATGTACGATGCTGTAGACCCAATATTTCAAGTGCTGCGTACCATTCCTCCTCTGGCTTGGTTGCCAATTTCTCTAGCGGCGTTTCGCGACAGCCAACCATCAGCCATTTTTGTAATTTTCATTACAGCCATTTGGCCAATTATTATCAACACCACTGTGGGTGTCCAACAAATCCCTCAAGATTACAAAAATGTTGCCCGCGTGTTGCGCCTCTCCCGTCACAAGTACTTCTTTAAGGTGCTGTTTCCCTCAGCGGTGCCATACATCTTCACGGGTTTGCGAATTGGGATCGGTTTATCGTGGTTAGCTATTGTTGCCGCTGAGATGTTAGTCGGTGGCGTCGGAATCGGTTTCTTCATCTGGGACGCTTACAACAGTTCCCGACTCAGCGAAATCATTCTGGCACTGGTGTATGTCGGTATAGTCGGTCTTTTCCTAGACAGACTGGTAGGGTTTATCGCCTCTAAAGTTGTCCCTGAAGAACAGAAGTAGCTAATAGCTAATGGCTAATAGCTAATAGTAGATACGCTCTGAAAGATTAGCAATTAGCAATTACCAATTAGCAATTACCAATTATCAATTAGCAACCATGTCTGTATTTGTAGAAGTTGACCACATCGATCGCGTATTCAACCTTCCGAACGGAGGCAGCTATATTGCCCTCAAGAATATAGAACTGAAAATCAAACAGGGAGAGTTTATTTCCTTAATCGGACACTCAGGTTGTGGCAAATCTACCTTATTGAACATCATTGCTGGGCTAGACAAACCCACTCAGGGAGGCGTGATCCTGGAAGGACGGCAGGTGACAAAACCAGGCCCCGATCGCATGGTTGTATTCCAAAACTACTCCCTGCTGCCTTGGCTGACGGTGCGCGAGAATATTGCCTTGGCCGTTGATGAAGTGTATCCCAACAGGCCAAAAGGGGAACGCCGAGGTATTGTCGAACATCATATTGATTTAGTAGGTCTGAGAGCAGCAGCCAGCAAGCGACCAGGTCAACTTTCCGGAGGGATGAAACAGCGAGTCGCGATCGCTCGAGCCTTAGCCATTCGCCCGAAGTTGCTCCTGTTAGACGAACCCTTCGGCGCACTAGACGCCCTCACCCGTGGCGGTTTGCAAGAGCAGTTGATGAAAATCTGCGAAGAGAGCCATGTGACCTGCGTTATGGTAACTCACGACGTAGACGAAGCGCTTTTGCTATCCGACCGGATCGTCATGCTGACTAACGGGCCGGAGTCCCATATCGGGCAAATTATCGATGTGGAAATCCCGCGACCCCGCCACCGTATGGAAGTCGTAAATCATCCCAGCTACTACAGCTTGCGCAATGAGATGATTTACTTCCTCAACCAACAGAAAAAAGCCAAGTTGCGCCAACGCCAGCAGCCGCAGGTGGTTGCCCGCAATGGCTTAGAAAAAGTCAATCTCGAAATTGGTTTTATTCCCCTCACCGATTGTGCGCCCTTAGTGGTGGCAAAAGAGAAAGGGTTTTTTGAGAAATACGGCTTAGAAGAAGTTACCTTAAACCGCGAACCCAGTTGGAAAGCGATCGCCAAAGGCATTGTCACCGGACGGCTGGACGCAGCACAGATGGTAGCTGGGATGCCTCTCACCCTGACAATGGGAGCTGGTAATAAAACTCCCCTACCAGTAGTGAGTGCTTTAACCCTATCCCGCAATGGTAATGCCATTACCCTTAACAAGGACTTCTACAATCGAGGCGTCCGTACCCTAGCTGACTTTAAAGCAGCACTCCAAGAAACTCCCGATAAAGTGCATACTCTGGGGGTGGTGTATCCCTCCTCCATGCAAAACCTCATGCTGCGTTACTGGTTAGCCAGTGGTGGCATCGATCCGGATTTAGATGTGGCACTAACCGTAATTCCTCCGCCGCAGATGTTTTCCAATTTGAAAGCGGGGAATATTGACGGCTACTGTACTGGGGAACCCTGGAACTCTCGCGCCGTCTACGAAGAACTAGGCTTTGTCATTGCCACAGATTTAGATTTGTGGGCAGGACATCCAGAGAAAGTACTGGGCGTGCGGGAAGAGTGGGTTAACAAGTATCCCCAAACCCATATTGCTCTCATTAAAGCACTGCTCGAAGCCTGCGAATATTGCGATGACCCCCGCAACCGGGAAGAGATTTTAAACTTACTGATCCAAGATCAATACGTTGGTTCAGCCCCAGAATACACACGCCCGGGCTTCATCGACCCTTACAATCGCGGCACTGATGAAAAACCTCAGTCTTTATTTCGCTATAACCAATTCCACGTTGATAAAACCAATTTCCCAGATCAAAGAGAGGGTTTGTGGTTGATGACTCAACTGGCTCGCTGGGGGATGATTCCCTTCCCCAAAAACTGGGTCAGTATTTTGGATCGAGTGCGGCGCATCGATTTGTTTGGTGAAGCAGCACGGGATTTGGGGTTGATGGATATTGGACACGATCGCGGCCCGATCCGCATGTTTGACGGCACGGTTTTCGATCCCGACGATCCGCTAGAGTACCTCAACAGCTTGGAAATTAAACGCCAAATTCGGATCGTAGAAATTGACATCGATGCAGTTGCGACCTCAGTAGCGTAACATTAATTAACAATTCCCTAAAATTCCGAACTCCTGAACTTCTGTATTCTTCTGTACTACTATGACTGCAATCAGCCCTGATACCCTTCTCCACCAAATCTCCCAAAGTCAAACTCAAAAACCTCAAGGAGATCCCTTCCTTGTCATTGAGGATATTTCTAAGGTATATCCCACGCCTACAGGCCCTTATACAGTTCTTGAAGGTGTCAACCTCACCGTGTATGAAGGGGAGTTTATTTGTCTGATCGGTCACTCTGGTTGTGGGAAATCCACTCTCCTCAACATGGTGGCAGGTTTCTCCAGACCGAGCGACGGAGAAGTAAGACTAAAAACCAAGCGCATCACCGAACCGGGACCTGACCGGATGATGGTGTTCCAAAACTACGCCCTCCTGCCTTGGTTGAGTGCCTTTGAGAACGTCTACTTAGGTATAGATTCCGTTTATCCCAACAAACCTCACTCGCAGAAAAAAGCTCTAGTCATGGAACACCTGGACATGGTGGGACTGACCGAAGCAGCTGATAAAAAGCCATCACAGCTGTCTGGAGGGATGAAACAGCGGGTGGCGATCGCCCGCGCCTTAGCCATTCGTCCTGAAATCTTGATTTTGGATGAACCCTTCGGAGCATTAGATGCAATTACTAAAGAAGAGTTACAAGAAGAACTGCTCACCATCTGGAGAGAGTACAAAGTTACCGTCCTGATGATTACCCACGACATCGACGAGGCACTGTTCCTCGCAGATCGTCTCGTGATGATGACCAACGGGCCGGCAGCGCACATTGGCGAAGTGATGAAAATTCCCTTCAAGCGTCCGAGAAAGCGCAGCCAAATTATGGAAGACCCCCAATACTACGAACTGCGTAACTACGCCCTCGACTTCCTGTATCGGCGTTATGCCCACGATGATGCCGCAGCCTAGTTTAAGAGAGGCGTTCTGCCGGAACGGAACGTCTCTCCTAAACTGAGCAATTGGCACAAAAACAATGTAGATATAAAGCTAATCTACATGGGTTGGGAAACGGAAACATGGAGCGTCGCAAATTTATCAAGCACATGAGTCTGGCAGCAGGAGGGTTGGCATTTACCGCTTGTAACCAGGGCGATCCGTTCAATTTAAAAAAGAGCGATCGCTCCTCGGCACCCTCTGAAAAGCCTGCTATTGACTTCGGCAGCTTGGAGAAAACTGACCTGAAAATTGGCATCATCCCTGTAATGGACTGCGCCCCCCTGGTCATTGCTAAAGAAAAGGGCTTTTTCCAGCGCTACGGACTCAACGTCAGCTTGAGCAAGCAAAAGGATTGGCAAGGGATTCGGGATGGCCTATTAAACGGTAGTTTAGATGCCGCCCATGCCTTGTTTGGTATGCCTATGCTAGTCCAACTCGGCTCAATGAGAGCCTCAATGGTTTCTCTGATGACGCTCAACCGCAATGGCAGCAGTATTACCTTCTCGGAACAAATTTGGGACGCCGATATTCGACCGTCAATGGAATATTTCCAATTTCAGGAGTTTGCCGACGCTTACCGGGAATACCTACGCAGTCTGGAAAAACCACCCGCCTTTGCCATCGAAGCCGCCACCTCAATGGATAACTATAACTACCGCTACTGGCTGTCGGCGATGGGAATTAATCCAGACACCGAACTCAAACTAATTGAGCTAGCACCGTCCCAAATGACTCACAAACTCCAAGCTGGAGAAGTGGAAGGCTATGGTGTAGGAGAACCCTGGAACCAGCAAGCTATTTTTGAGAAGACTGGCTTTGTGGCTTGCGTGAATCGGGATATTTGGCAGGGTCATCCAGGAAAAATCCTCGCTACGATGCAGTCTTGGGTCGAGAAGAATCCGACCACAGCTAGAGCTTTAGTAGCAGCTGTATTAGAAGCTTGTCAGTTCTGTGAAGCCGCTGTCAATCATCAAGTTGCTGCTGATAGTCTAGCGCATAGCCAATACCTCAATATTAACCCCCAAGTAGCCAGAGCCTCCCTGCCTGGAACCTATAACTACGGCGGCTTTGATGAGAAACCAAGAGTTGCCACTATTCCTGATTTCTACATCTTCGAGTTTCAAGCAACAAACTATCTCAAAGAACCCGATCGCGCCAACTATCCCTGGCGTTCTCATGGAGTTTGGTTGCTAACGCAGATGATTCGTTGGAATCAACTCAACATCAAGGAATATCCCAAAGACGCCGACGAAATGATTGACCGGATTTATCCTGTGGACATCTACGAAGAGGTAGCAAAAGCGATGAAAATACCGATACCCAGCGATCGCATGAAGGTAGAACCAGCTGAAGTGTTCATCGACCAGCGGAAATTCGACCCCAGTCAACCCGTAGAGTACCTCAACAGCTTCGACATCCGCGCCGGACGCCCTCAAATTTTCGCATTGAGTTAGTTGTTAGTTGTTGGTTG
>DNXU01000208.1:5632-36071 GCA_003505715.1 Cyanobacteria bacterium UBA8803
AACAAACAACAAACAACAAACTTCATAATTGGAGAAAAACCATTGACAGGTAGCATCAAAACTGTTTGCCCATACTGTGGTGTCGGGTGTGGGCTAGAAGTAAACCCTCCGGCTGAAGCTGGTAAAGCGACGCATCGAGATAGTGAAGGTACGCCCATCTGGAAAGTACGGGGCGATCGCGACCATCCTTCTAGTCAAGGTATGGTCTGTGTCAAAGGTGCTACTGTGACTGAGTCCTTGGCTAAAGATCGTCTGAAATATCCGATGATGCGGGATTCCTTGGATGAACCTTTTCAGCAAGTGAGTTGGGATGAGGCTCTAGAACGGGTGGTCAATCAGCTCCAAACGGTTCGCTTCACCCAAGGCTCGGAGGCAATTTGCATGTACGCTTCGGGTCAGTTGCAGACGGAAGACTACTACGTCGCCCAGAAATTGCTCAAAGGATGTCTGGGTACGAATAACTTTGACACTAACTCCCGCCTCTGCATGTCCTCTGCCGTATCGGGGTACGTTCAGAGTTTAGGTTCCGATGGTCCGCCCTGCTGCTATGACGATTTAGAATTAACCGACTGTGCCTTTTTAATTGGCACGAATACGGCGGAATGCCATCCCATTATTTTCAACCGCCTGCACAAGCACCACAAAAAGAACCGCAAGGTGAAAATGATTGTGGTTGATCCCCGCCGGACTCCTACTGCTGAAGCTGCCGATCTGCATCTAGCAATTCAACCTGGTACGGATATTGACTTGCTCAACGGCATTGCTCACCTCTTGATGCGCTGGGGTAAGATTGACACCTGGTTTATTGAAGATTGTACTAGGGACTTCCCTGCTTATGCCGAGGTAATTGAGGACTACCCGCCCGAAGTAGTGGCTCGCCACTGTGGTATCCGCCTTAATGACCTAGAGCAAGCTGCACGCTACTGGGCGGAATCAGATCGGGTGCTGTCTATGTGGTCGATGGGGGTGAACCAGTCAACGGAAGGGACGGCTAAAGTACGCACGATTATTAACCTGCACCTGATGACTGGGAATATTGGCAAACCCGGAGCAGGGCCGTTCTCCCTTACTGGTCAACCTAATGCTATGGGAGGACGGGAAGTTGGGGGACTCTCTCACCTATTACCTGGCTATCGGTTCGTGAAGAATCCTCAAGATCGGGCTGAGATAGAGCAGTTTTGGGGACTCAAACCGGGGCAAATTTCACCCCATCCCGGTCGCGATGCTTGGGAAATGATCCTGAGTTTAGAGCGGCAAGAGGTAGGTTTCTTGTGGATTGCTGCTACTAATCCAGCCGTGAGTTTGCCAGATCTAGAGCGCACCAAAGCCGCCTTGAGGAGTTCACCCTTTACTGTCTATCAAGATGCCTACTACCCCACCGAAACTGCTGCCTACGCCCACGTTCTACTGCCAGCAGCTCAGTGGAGTGAAAAAACTGGTACGATGACTAACTCAGAACGAATGGTAACGCTGTGTTCGGGCTTTCGCTACGGACCAGGGGAAGCGCGAGCCGACTGGGAAATCTTCGCCGAGGTGGGTCGCCGTTTGGGGTTCACCGAACAGTTTAACTTTGCTGACTCGGCACAAGTACATGCCGAATTCGTCCAACTCACCCGTGGCCAAGTCTGCGATATGACGGCCATTAGCCACGAGCGTTTGCGGCAAGAAGGCCCCCTACAGTGGCCTTGTCCGGAGGGAGAGAATGGGGGAGAGGAGACTACTTCCTCCACCTCATCAAAACGGCTTTATACAGATTGGCGCTTTCCGACGCCGGACGGACGGGCTAGATTTGGGGCTTATTACTCGCGAGGGCTGGCGGAACCGCCCGATCCGGATTATCCCTTGGTCTTAACAACGGGGCGTCTTTACGGTCACTGGCACACCCAAACCCGCACCGGTCGCATCCCCAAGATCCAGCAGATGCATCCCCAACCGTTTATTGAGATTCATCCTCGCGATGCGCAAAAGCTGGGCATTCAAGAGGGGACTTGGGTGGAGGTGCGATCGCGTCGCGGTGCAGCTCGGTTCCCGGCTCGAGTTACAAAAGCGATCGCACCAGGTACGGTGTTTGTCCCGATGCATTGGGGGGCGCTGTGGGCAGATCATGCTGAAGCTAATGCCCTTACCCATCCAGAATCCTGTCCCGATTCCTTACAACCGGAATTGAAAGCTTGTGCGGTGCAGTTAAGACCTGTTGCCGCTCAATCGGACACGTCTGAGGCACCCTCCCAGTCTACAGTAGCAGGTGCTTGCTGATGCAGAGTTGAGTAATATCATGTCCGGTTAAATACCTCTAAGATCTTTAGGGGTGGCTTTATTGACCAATAGTGTGGGTCTCGCAGATATCCCCATTCAGTTAAAACCCGCCCTACGACAGGTTTTATTATAGTTAATCAACCGGACATTATATCATTTAAATCAAGCAATTGCTGTTTCAGGAAATTACGTAAAGACTCAACCCTTTTTTCGCCTCAACGTTAAACTTTAAATGTACCTCTTTCTCCGTAGTTATCTCTACTTGTTCCTTCGCAATCTCATTATCTCTAATACTTTCAATTGTAGCTAATAGGCAGTAAGAGGAAGTTTCTTTAACTAGAAAAATGGTTTCTCCAACAGACAAAGTTACTGCACTAATTTTAGCCCTTGCAACTTTATTTTTATCCAGCCATTGCCTAATCGTTCCTATCTCCCTAGCTTGCCCTATAACAGCATGTTTCAAAATTACCTGATAGGTTACTAACTCTACTAATGCTTGGCACAAATTCTCAACAAAGTCACCCATATCCAACAGCTCTTGAGTACCGAGAATTTGATCTACAGATCCGTGGGCTGCTTCATTACGATAGGCAACCAGTTGATTAAGCTCTCCTTCTGCTGTGTTCTGATCTCCACGAATTTCCTCTATAAAGTTCTTAATATCTCTATGGTTTATGACCCATTTCCAGGCATTCTCAATTCCTGCCTCTGCAAATAATTTATCTAGCGTGTCTTTCCGCAAATTCTGCTCGTGCAACAGAAATGCATCAGGTATTAGCTCGTATGGCTCGTTACCTGCTACTCCATATAACAAACCCCGAACCACCTTTTCTACAGAAAGGTTTTTAAACCGACTTTTGTTCAAGTCAAGCAGTAGGCGTCCAACACCCTCTCGATGAGTGTTCTTAATTTTATCAGGCAAGTCTGAATAATGTGAAACCACGTTGGGTATAAGTCCTAGCCAATCCGTAATTAAATCCTCAACAAATCGCTCATAGATAGCATACAACCTCGTTACTACAGCACAATGCTCGTACACTTGCCATTCAGTTTCATTAGGAACTACCTGTATTAATTCCGTCAATTTTTCGTTATCATCCAATTTTTGCCTGATTAAACTATCTTTTCCAAATACGATATCTCTGATCTTATCGTTAGTTTGGAGAGTTTTACGAACAGTAGCAATATTCAGATTTACTGTCTCAATAATCCCATCAAACATTGCAAATTACTTTTCCAGAACTTGCGAAAGCATTTCGTCAAATATCCTGATGCGCTGATGAATTTCAGCCTTCGTTTTTCCACCCCCTGTCAAAAGGCGCGATTCGTTTTTTTCAAAAAGCTTTTTTGTCTCTTCAATTACTTGATTTTTTTGAACAATCAATCTTTTTGATTCAGGCAAATGCCTACTAAAGCCAACCATAACAGCATCGTAATAAGCTTTATAAGAATTCTCTTTCCAGATACCAGATTTCGGATCGAATGGTTTAAATAAATGATCTCGGTAAATTTCGTAAGCTAGATTTATAGTTTGTAAAAAAATACTCTTCAAAAAATTTATATCCTCCTCAGAAAAACTTAAGCTTTTCATCATATAAAGGTCGAGGAAACCCTCCATACCTCTACGGAAGTGATCGACATTACGTAGAGCGAAAAAACGAAGAACTAACTCGACATCTTCCATTTTTTTATAGAGATTATTTTTTAATAGTTCTGGGCTGTTATCATCTTTAGGAATTCCCCAAGCTTCAGCAAATATAGGATAACGTGCTAAATCCAGTAATAGCGAATTAAACTTGCCATGATACAAACAGTTCCTTACTTCTTGTTGGCTTAAATCTACTCCGCCCGTATTGAGGCGCTCGAAGGTCTTCTGCTTTAGAAAGAGAGCCTCTTCAGGATCGGAGGTAGATTCTCTGATAATAACTATAGATGATATAGAACGACGATCCAGACCTGCCCGAATCTTAATGGGAAGTTGTTCGTATTTAAGTCCATTCAGTTCTGGCCAAAGTTCAAGGCCAGTCAGCGAAAATTGATTTTTATAAAAATCTCTGATAGCAGTGATTCTCTGTTGACCATCCATAACTTCATAAGAGTTATACTCTGTTTCATAAAGAATAATAGGAGGAACAGGAATGTTGATAAGAAATGACTCAATAAGCCGTGACTGCATCTCGGTACTCCAACGCGCTCTTCTTTGATAAAAGGGTCGCAGATCCATATAATCACGGTTTTTTAATGCTTCAACAAAGCTCGGTAGCTTTTCACGATTAATCTCGGTAAGGATTCTTTTCTCTCTTGATTCGTACTTTTCGTTAATATCAACCTCAGACATTTTAGTACGAGATTTTGAGGGAGATTTCTTCCACATCATTTCTTCAACTGGTGCAAGTGGCATTGTCTATATCCTCCATCAGCGTGCCTCTTGTGAATAATTGTAGCGTTCCCAGGCTTAGCATTAGAACTGAAATATAGGAATCTGTTGACCCAAGGGCATGAGGGTCAATAGGCTGATCGCTTTATGATGTGAAAAGGTCAATAGGGAGTATCGCTCAAGCCAGCGCTTCCTCTTTAATGCTGACGATCGATTCCAGGTTTGGGTGATTGTGTTCTCTCAGGCAGCCAGGTTTGATGCCGTGCAGGTTAAGTTATGGGAACTTTGGAGGTGGTGCTTTAACGCAGTGTAACGCACCCTACAAGATCAGCGATCGCTTATTCAGCAAGCCCTAATTGGTACATGAGGGTTGGCGATTTACTAAGAAATGCGCTAATAGTGGAATTACAATACTTTCCAATTAAAGCAGTGAATCATAACCCAAGGGACTGGGAACCGGAGAAAACCTGGATATTTGCGGTAGGAATTCTGGAGTGGGAACACGGAGAGACTTGGGCACCCTTCCCGGATGCAGTGGTGGGTCGTTTTGATGAAAAACTCGTAGATTTTTTCTCCTCCCAAGGAGTTCCAGAGGAACAAATAGTTTACTTGCAAGATGGAGAGGCTACGCTAGAGCAGATTCAGAATAGCTTAATTGAATTGTTATCGAATACTGATGAGGATGACCTGTTCATCTTATATTTTGCTGGTCATGGAGATTGGGATTCAGAATCGGGAGAGCATTACTTTATTAATTATGATGCTAACTCCGATAATCGGGATAATTATTGGTCAATTGCTTCAATTTATGATGATATTGAAAGTAATTTTAATGGCTCTCAAGTGCTGTTATTAGCAGATTGTTGCTTTTCAGGAGGGTTAATTGATGAACTCAACCGGAGAGATACAGATATTGCTTATGCTTGCGTGACTTCAGCTTATTCGCACAATAGTTCAACGGGTGAGTGGACGTTTACTGAGTCATTGTATAAAGGTTTGTTGGGCGATCCAGTGGTTGATTTAGACGGCGACCATGTCGTAACATTGTATGATTTTTCTCGCTACGCCGAATTGGAAATGGCGTTTATTGAGGAACAGAAATCGATGTTTCTCACCATTAACGATTTTGATCAACAAATGCAGTTAGCGAGCGTGTCAGATGAGATTGCACCTATCGATGGCAAGCGGGTAGAAGTTGAGTATGAGGGAGAATGGTATAAAGCTAAAACTCTGGAAAGAGATAGCGATCAAATGTTAGTTCAATACATTGGCTATGATGAGGAACCGGAATGGGTAGAAGATGAGCGAATTCGTCCCTACAAACCGGAAATGTTTGCCATTGGTGAGGCGGTAGAAGTGAAATATGAAGAAGAGTGGTATTCGGCAACTGTGAAAAAAGCTTGGTATGGTCTTCACCTGATCGGTTATGATGACTTTTCGGAAGAGTGGGACGAATGGGTGGGATGCGATCGCATTCGAGAACCCCAGTAAGCTTGCTGTATGCGGTGTAGGTTCAGTTTTGGTTGGAGATAGGTAAGCAGTTTGATTGCCTCCAACACTCGCGATCGCCCCCTTCTCAAAACTGAATACTCTCGCGAATACGTTGAAAAACTAGAGGCAGAAACGATTCTCAAGCTCCACAAAGGTATTGTACAGCGTCATTTAAAGCAAGAGATGCTACTGTTGGAGCATTGATAAGCTGTTAAGCCTTTATAATGACAAGCAATGAAAGAAATTTTTTAATTAACATGCCATACAGTAACTTTACCTTGAGCAAAGTGAAAGCTGATTTCGGTATTGTCACTCAGGAAGATCGAGAGCTTTTTGCTGATGTTGCTCCAATTAAACCGAGCGAACTGCTGACATTGACGCTTAAAGACCAACTGCCCTTAGCGATGGCGATTAATACCGAAAAAGCTCGTTCCGAACTGGTAATTATGCCCATCTTGATGGAAGTTAGACGACGGGTTACTCATCAAATATCCGTCTTTTCTGGCAGTAGCTTTGAAGTCGATCCCGCTCGCGGCTTAGATGGACGTTGTGACTTTATCTTGAGTCGTGCCTCGGAACAGTATTATATTTCCAGCCCGATCGTTACTATTGTCGAGGCTAAAAATGAAAATATTCCCAGTGGTTTAGGACAGTGTATTGCGACAATGTTAGCTGCTCGTTTATTCAACCAACGAGAAGGCAATGCAATCGAAACTGTGTCTGGTGCGGTAACAACTGGTACGGATTGGAAATTTCTCAAATTAGTAGGCCAAACAGCGTGTATTGATGTGAGCGATTATTTTATTAAGGAAGTCGATAAAATATTGGGTATTTTAGTTTCCACACTTCAGATATAAACAACTCAAGCGGCTGTTGGGATAATTGAAGCGATAGCTTCCTCTTAATGCTGACGATCACATTCCAAGTTTGGGTGATTGTATTCTCTAAGTATGGAGGTAGTGCGTTAACGACGTGTAACGCAATCTACGAGAGCAGCGATCGCACTATTGTTCAAACCACATCCGCAGCGATCGAATTGCCGCAATTTCATCATCTTTGGCCTGTTCTAGAAAAGTATAAAGTCTGGCTTTCGGCACTTGGGGAAAGGTAGGGCTTAACTCAACCTCCACATAATCACCGTCCTGTAATTGATAAATTCGCCACACTTTGCCATTGAACCGCCAGAACTCCGGTACACCAATAGTTGCGTAGAATTGATTTTTATCAATATCAGTATTTGCCTTACTCACCTGAAGATATTTTGGCAGATTTGGGCTGTACGCCTGAACGCACCGATCACGAAGATCTCCCCTACACGCAATGCGAACTAGTAATCAAAATGGAGTCGTGGAACCACAAGCGAGGAAAATTCAGGGCTATTGTATCAACCTGTCATATACCTTCCTCAACATCCATTCCTTGACGGCTTTGCCAAATTCTTGGTCGTCTATAATTTTTGTGAAAATGTCCTGATTATCTTCCATTCGCTCAATCAATGTTGTCAGGAATATGTCCTCAAAGCCATATTTAAAATTTTGAATTGAGTTGCTTTTGGCTTGCTGCGACAGCGATTCATTCTGAACTAGCTCTTCTTCAATTTGACTAAAGAAGTATTTGTCAGCATCGGTGAAATCAGTACCGAACCGATTATTGAGGATATCAATAATTTCCGAAAGCTTCGCCTGTGTTTCCTTCTCTCTAGATATGCCAGCTTCAGTGATGGGTGGCAACGCTGATTCTGTATCTTTTTGCAAAACAATCCGACCTTCGCGGATTTTTTGCAATCGGTAGTATTCCAAACCAACTTCATCCTTTAACTTAAAGACTTCACTCTGAAGCCGCTTGGGTAACTTGGTTTGCAGTAGACGACCAAAGGCATAGAATTTTTCCAGATCTTCATCCGCAAACGGCATAATCTGTGCCAGGAAGGCATAGAGTCTGATAAATGTGCCTAAAGTATTTTTGAACTCATCTTGCTGTTCTTCACTTAGACTCTTAAAACGCTCTACACTAGGGTCAACTAAAGCATGAAGCTGGCTATGGTCTTGATGACTCGTTTTTTGTGGGGGCTTGAAAAACACTTTAGCAAAGGCATCAACTTCATTAGACCAGATTATTTGATAGCCTTCTAACCTGCTCTTTAAATCATAAAGTCGGTTAGGGTTGGTCGTGGATGCTAGTATTGTTTGTTCGTAGTAAGGCTGGAAAGCCTCAACGATTTCTTGCTCTTCATTGGCAAAATCCAAAATAAAGGTATCTTCTTTTCCAGGGTAAAGGCGATTTAGACGAGATAGGGTTTGTACTGCTTTGACTCCAGAAAGTTTTTTATCCACATACATGGTGTGTAGTAGGGGTTGATCAAAGCCAGTTTGGTATTTATCGGCAACGATTAGAAGTTGGTACTCAACCGTTTCAAACTTTTCCGGTAGTTCTCGTTCCCCAAATCCATTGATGTCAGATTCTGTATATAAAATTCCCGTCTCTCTATCGGTAAAAGTCGTAAATGCAACTAAGGCTTTAATGTCTTCGTAGCCTTGTTTTTTTAAATAGTTATCAAATTCATCTTTATAGCGAACCACATGAGGACGAGAGGCTGTAACAAGCATGGCTTTTGCTTTTCCGCCAATTTTATGCATGACGCATTGACGGAAGTGTTCGACCATGATTTCGGTTTTTTTAGCCAAGTTGTGCGGATGAAGTGACAGGAATCGGGCGATCGCACGGCTGGCTTTCTGCTTGTGAATTTGAGGGTCGCCTTCAATCGCTTTGGTGAGTTTGAAGTAAGTTTTATAGGTCGTGTAGTTTTGCAGCACGTCCAGAATAAACCCTTCTTCAATTGCCTGCCGCATGGAGTAGAGATGGAAGGGTTCAGGTTGTCCTTGGGTGTTAAGGTGTCCAAAAACTTCTAATGTTTTCGCTTTGGGAGTTGCGGTGAAGGCAAAGAAGCTCAAGTTTGGCTGTTTACCACGGGCAAGCATTGACTTACGAATGCTGTCTTCCTCGTTTTCGTCTGTGTTGCCATCGCTCCTACTTTCCTCTTGAGCAGCACGGCTCAAGTCTGTAATTGTGAGGACTTCTTTGATTTTCTTAGAGGTTTCTCCACCCTGAGAACTGTGGGCTTCGTCCACAATTAAGGCAAGGAATCTGGTGTTGCCGCCATCAATGCGGGTAGTCATCCAGGCTTCATCAGGATCTACGGCAAAATGTACCAAGGCACCGCGCTTAAATTGGAATAGTAGTTCTTGGTTATCGCGATCGCTCCCATACTGCCGCTTGGCGTTTTCCACATCCTGTCTGGTGAACTGGTTTTTTAGTTCCACTGTGGCAACGGGTAAGCCGTTAATGCTGAGTAGTAGATCGACGGAATTTTGATTGCGGGTGCTGTAGTGGACTTGCTGAGTTACAGTCAGGATGTTTTGTTCGTAGAGTGCTAGGGTATCAGGATTGAGACCGCTGGCGGGTTTGAAGAATGCTAGTTTGAAGCGCACTCCGTAGTCAGTAATCCCATAACGCAGGACATTCAGCATTCCACGGAGGTTTAACTCCTGGCAAAGCCGATCAATAAACTTTTGCTCTACGGTTTCCCCATGAATTTCGGAGAGTTTCTGCCATGCCTGGAGCTGAGACGTTTGGATAAAGTGGAGCAAGACGGTTTTATCGAGTGCCAGTTCTCGGTTAAAGTTAGCCGGGTTGCCTAATTGATAACCACCACCATTGATGAGATGGTTAACAATGGCATTTTCAAACGCTTTCTCTGTGGTTTGGCTAGGCATTGGAGAAATCCTGGGGGAGTTTATTTTAATGTTGTCACACCGCTATAGTTGAGGATTCTTTGGTCTGCGCTTAGTAACGGCAAGCCTAAAACTCTAATTAATAATTCTTTAAGTGTCATGATTTGTCTCTTCTGAGATATTTAACTAACAGCATATTCGGAGAATTGGCGTTTAAAGGGCGAGTGAAAGCCGATTACAATATCGCTTTTAGGGACTCCCATTTCTACGAGTTCGGCGGCAATATCGTTTTCTGTACCGTTGTGCTGAAGCCAGATTTTCCCGTCTTTAATATCAAGATGTAAGATACAACCATAGATCCGTCGCTCCCCCTGCCAACCAATATGCACAAGTTGGTAGTGGTCTCTAGTCGTGTCGAAAATAAGTTCGGTTTCAACTTCTAAATCATCACTACCAAAGGCAGCATATTCTTGGAGAAGTTCCTCTACTATTTCACGGTATTGCTCTAGTTTAGCCATCGGTCAATAACCTCCTGTTGTGGTTTGTAGATAATTAGTTTTAATTGTTGACTATTAATGATGCCTTGGGCGAGTTGGGTAGTGAAAAATGAAGTATAGGTATCTAAAGGTACAGCAAGATATAGAATATATTCGGAATATTGTTCTGCAAGAAGGATGCGATAACTGATGAACTGCCCAAGGGCGGTATAAAATTCTGAAATGGTAGAGTTTTGCAGAAAGCTTTTGACCTCAACGGCAATTTTTTGCCCTTCTCGTTCTGCGGCTAATACTTTCTCGGCTCCCAAGTCGATATAGAGGTTGCCTAGCTCATAGCGTAGTAAAAGAGGATCGTGGGTAATTGTCCAGCCATCTTTTTCGAGGGCGCGGCGAACAATATCGTGAAAGGTATCTTTTCTAGACATCAGGTTCTACCTCGCTGATTTCGAGTTGACCTGTGACGGCGGAGGTGATGAGCGATCGCCGATATTCTTGGAGTTTTTCAATTTGGTCGTTCAGACAAGTGATAATGCTGGCAAATTTCTTAGCCTCATTATTCGCAAAAGAACAAATTTCTTTTTGTTCTTTTATTGGAGGCAATACAATAAGCAGCTTTTCAAATAAATCAGTTCTGAGAGCTTTTGTTCCATGCCCTGCCTCTTGAATGAGCGATAGGACTCCATCTCTACAAGCTGAAAGTTGTCTTGCTAAAAATTCAGCAATCGTTTTGCCTGAGCAGGCAAGAGCTTTCATATCTTGATTTATAGTCAATGGGCTAGTTGTAAGGGCGACAGGAAAGGAGTGAGCTAAGATCATGCCTCGAACAACGACCAAAACTACGGGGGGCTGAATAATTTTTATAGATGTTTCCTGTAAAGCGAGTTCAGTGATGCAATCAATAGATTCTCCAATCCAGGGGATACCGGAGTATTTCATCGGAGCATTAGGGTTCAGCCCTTTGGTGACTGCCTGGTTAATGAGAGCGGTGCGTTTTTCTTCGAGGAGTTGGATGAGACGTTGTTTTTTGGCGATGAGGGTGTCGATTGCGGCGGTTTTGCGATCTAGGAAGGAGGCGATCGATTTTTGCTGTTCTATTGGAGGTGTAGGAATAGGAATTGAACCAATCTCAGATGCATTAGTCGCTGGATAGCTTACTCCGACAGAGCGAGCGCATATTTCGTCAACTATAAAATCAGATCGCATCCAGTAATATAGATAGCGAGGATATAGGATGCTTGGTATCGCAGAGAGAACAGCAAATCCTGTTGAAGCAATCAGACTGGATTCGTCTTGGTCAATGTAGGCAATTGCTTTTAGATATGTTCTGACAGTAGAAACAATCGTGTCTCCCTGTTTAACCCTTCGCCTTGCTCGTGACGGCGAGTTTACAAAAGTAAATTCATCAATTTGTGAGATTCTTCCAGTAGAATCAACACTGCCAATGTCTATATATTTTATTACAAACTCAGAGGATATTGATTCTGATAAAGCTTCTCCATTGATTTGAGTAACATATTTTAATGGCACTAAAGCGTCTGAGTTTCCGCTCTGTTCAAACCATAGGAGATTCCGATCACAGCTAACTAATGCTTTCATGCTTATCTTATAACCTCGTCCAGCATTCCTCGAATCTCATCCTCTAACTCATTCATATCTTCAACTCTTTTAGCGATATCTATACCACTGTATAACCCGTATGAGTACGCGCATGAGCAGGATAATCTGACCCTATTCAGCTAGTTTATCGATTTAACGAGTTCCTCCTTTACTGGGTCAAAAACAATTCTCACCGTATCGTGATAGATATCCTTAGCCATTAGCGATCGCCTCCCCTCCCAACCGCTTCAAAATCTGCAAAACCCCATAAAGCTCATTACTTGGATTTAGCAATGAAAAAAGCCTAGAGTTTGCATATTCCGCCCTCGGTTGGTGAGTTGCTTTCAAAAACAAAAACTCATTGCCATTCGTAATCATGCCAAACGTGGGTTGATTCATCTCCGGATTGCCCAACATATAAGCCAGCGCTTGTGGAATTGCCCGCGTCACCGCGAAATCACTCCGCTTCGACTCAATCACCAACAGCCACAGGCGATTTTTCAGCACCAGCACATCAATTCGCCCCCGAATCAGTACCCCCTCATCCTCCAGTTCCACACCTACACTGGTTTCCGTCTCAATCCGAAATGGCTTGTGATAAAAGCCCCCCAGATCCAGCAATGGCGCAAGCACCACCATCTTGACACTGTTTTCTAGCATTGGTGGATCTTCCATCAATTCCAGAAAATTAGCTTTCACCCGATCTAACAAATGCCGTTCTGCCTCACTCAAAGTCGTGTTATCCTCTGACCACTCAGAGAAAAAGGTTAGATCTTGAGCCTGCCGTAATCCAAATGACTGTTTAAGTTCGCCAAGTGTCACCTCAGTAGCCGGGATAGTTTGCACCATTTCTCAATTCCTCCCTATAGCACTAGATCTAACATCCCTCGAATCTCATCCTCTAAATCCTTTCCGTGCAAATATCCATGGAGGAGGAAGAAGAGGGCGATCGCGCTCATAACCGCGTATCAGTCCAACTTATGCCACAATAAAGTCAATCTTCCCAAAAACTTTTATGCCTCTTACGCTTACCTTACCACCCAAAATTGAAGCGCTACTTCGCCAACGCGCCGAGAACTCAGGGCAGGATCTAGCTACTATGGCGCTTGCCGTCCTTGCTTTTGGACTCAGCTTTGATGAAAGCGATTTTTTTGAAGCTTTGGAAGGCATTCAACGCGGACTTGATGATTTCGATCGGGGCCAATTTTCTAGCTTAGAACAATTTATCGCCGAACAGAACCAAAAATACGGACTTTCCCTGGAAGCAGCGATTTAGGAATGACCATTTGCTCTAGCAGCAATGACAGCATTGATGTAGCTAAAGATTTCGTCGAGTTCGCCAATGGCTTCTAGCTCAAGGGTTTCATCTGAGGTGAGACTGTCAGCTTTTTTCTTTTCAAGCAGCGTTTGCATACGATCGCCCAGTTCGTTTGTGAATTTGAATAGGGTCAGATTATTAATTTGCTGCACTCGCAATCCTTTAGGGATCAGGGCAGAAGGTTTAAGGAGAGTGGTCATAGCTGAGTTGAAGATAAAGGTCTTTTGATCATAGTAACTGAAGCTTTCATACCATACTGCGATCGCTCTCTTCCTTTCCACAAGCGATCACGTTTTCCGCTGAGTCGTGCTGTGATCGCTCCTCATCACCCTTGGCTACAGGATAGCGATCGCACTTGAAGAGATTGATTAGGTTATACAGTATCTTTCAAACGTTTAGCGAGTAGACAATCCTCAAAGCTAAACGCTTCTTCGTCGAGAAAACTAGAAATAGCCATTTCAATTGTGGCTTCAAGCGAACATTCCAGTTCAGTAGATTTTTCCAAGAGGGCAGCTTTTATATAATCGGGTAAATAATCGACAAGCTGGTTGATTGCTTCTGGGGAAAGATGTTGGGTAGTGAGGGTTTGAGTCATGGTTCTCTAGGGATTTTGACGTTATAGGGAGGATTTGTTGCTTGGAGGATCAAAGTTTCTAATTCATATGATAGTCCTGGTCTTTGCCACTGGTTGAGAACGACGTAGATGATCCGCACGTCGTCTGGATCGTAGCGATCGAGCCAGCCCCAGAGAAAGGCTTTATGTCCACCGCGTAGTCTGTCTCGCAAGTTTAGCTTGACACCATGCCTAAAGTTTTAGATCCCAACGAATCCTACACCTTTAGCAAGTATTTTGATTTGCCTTTCTCACCTGAAGATATTTTGGCAGATTTGGGCTGTACGATCGGACAGCACATCATGTGGTGGAATATTTACCACTGCATCCAGTACCGCAGGATGTGGAGTTTGTCACGCGGACGATTATTGGGATTTTGCAGGGAGAAGCAAAGACGATGCCGTCTTGAGCTGAAATTAGCAATCGCTGTTAACGTCGGAAAAAATGAGGTTTTGATCGCAATCAAGCTAAAGGAAGTGATCTCCTACCTTGCCAGAATCTGATCGCCCTTTTCTTCCCAGCGATCGCCCACTCTCTATACCGAAGCTTGCCTCTTCACCCCAATTCATCAGCTTCTCAGCGAGCGCCACTTCTAACACTCACAACCACACTCTTACGCCAAGCCTATATCCTATGCAACTTTTTCATTTTCTGGAGATGATTCAACTAAAATAGGGTCAATATCTTGATTTTTGTCTCGTATCAGAAACTCATCTAAAAGCTGGAAGAAGTAATCGAGTGCAGCTTTCTCGTTAATACAAGTTAGCAGAATAATTTTGTCCCAGGCATTAACAGTACGAATTGATAGACGATTTTGCAGCCAAGGTTGAAAATTATTGTAGAAATCACTTTCACTTTCAGTAATAGTAATATCCAACTCCGCTCGCGCAAAACGATAACCTAAGATAAACATTCGTAGATTGGTAATCGAAGCATTTCCCAGATAAAGTGCAGGTTTGTTTTGGATTTTTTTAAGTAGATCAAATAATGTATTCATCCTCATTCACTCCACTACATCAACTCTTTAAAACTCTTCAATCACTGCAACTTCAAACTCATTCGATACAGAAGTAAAATCCTTGACCCAATCTTCTGGTGATAGTCCTTGCTTAGAAAGGTTATCAAATATTTTTCCAAAAACTTCGATACCATAGTGGACACCATTTTCAGTAATAGTTTCAGAGAAACCTTGCCGTTCAAGGCGATCGCTGAGAATGAAATCTTCTGTGTCGTATCGGGTTGCAAGTCGCCAAAGTTTTCCAGGAATTCCTCGTTGTCTCAGCCAAAACCTAAGCGCTCTGGCACATTCCTCACAGTGTAACAATGGAAATCGGATGACAAAGTTACCGATCGCTTCGTGCAGTTCTGTAACAGTGGCATCGTCTGGATAGTTGGTCAGATAGGGCGGCTGCACTCTATGAGAATGTTGATTTCCCTAGTCTGCCTTAACCTTCCTCAAATAAATGTCCCACAAGTTCTGCGGAAAGTAAAATCTTTGGCTCGGTTTCACTTCGGGTGTAATCAAGCTCAATCGTAACATCACAGATTGTTGCCTTATCATCGCCCTTATGAGCGGAAACATGATAGTTTACCTCTTCTAACTCAGCTGTTCGTTTCCGACGGATAGCAGGACTGAGTTTGAGTTCAATGTCTGGTGGCACGATTTCTCGAAGTTCTTTCATAAATTTTTCGATACCATGCTCCATATACTTAAGATTGACTGATTCAGGTGCATATGACATACCTTCCGGTAAATCATGTCCGATGATCGGACCTACTAGGTGTGATCGATGTTTTCCTGTCTGCCCAGTTTTCCCTGGGCTGGCAAGTACATTTTCAGCACCTCCTTTCTTAGGTCGTGGAATTGGAACACCAATAGTTTGTGTTGGTATTTTAACCATACCCTTTGGCATTACTGTATCCATCATAGAGGGTGTCTTTGCTTTAGGATTAATCTCAGCTTCAACATGAAACTTCTCCGTTACTCCCTTACGTGATTCTGTGACAAGCTCCAACCTAGACATCCGGTAATTCGTCTTGATCGCTCCTAGTTTGCCCACCTTCTTATTGTGGGAGAGTTTTGGATTTGTCAAGATGGAAGTCACCTCACTTATAGCTTTCGTCAAGTCTGCCTGTTTCTGCTCATTTGTTCGCTCGTCTGGCTTCCCGTCCTTATCTTTCTTACCAAACACCTTGGCAAACAGTTTCTTTGCCATTGTCACAATCCATTTGATTAGCCAGTCGAGGGCTTTATCAACCGGGGTGCGAACTTTGGTGTTGATTACGCCCATCACTTTGTTAGAAACGTTGCCCAATCCAATGAATCCTGCCAGGACGCTGATTGCCAGGGATAGTAGACCTGCCAGGGTGGTTTCTACGCGGTTGGCGGCGGTGGCGATCGCACCACTGGCAATGGCGGTAATGGAGTTGATAAAGCTTGTGACTACCTGGATGATTCGGGAAATCTTGTTGAAGAACACCATGACGGTGTCATAGATGGAAAGGATGGCTGAGATAAAGCCTGCACCGGGGATGAACATGGCAACGAGTTTGGGAATGGCTTTTTTGACCACCGTATCGACCACGAAATCGATGATGCCATTCAGCACCATGTCTCTCAAATTCACAAGTTGATCCTTAATTTTGTCCCATGCCGCAGCAGGTCCCTGGGTTACCAGAGTGACGACAATATCAAAGCCAGTTTCCATCGCTTTCACAGCGGTTTCACCCACCACCTTCACCAGTTTTTGGCGAATGTTCTGCCAGGTGAGTCCCAGCACAGAGAAAACAAACTTGACAATTTCACCCAATGAAAAGGATTGGGGAATGTAGACACCAGGCAGTGAGCCAGTCAGCCAGTCGATCAGCCCTGCTTTCAGGTGTCCGCCAATCTTAGCAGCAAAGTTCTGGAAGCCCAGCTTGGCAGCTTTCACCAAGTTGCCCACAAAGGGGAGTGGATTTTTGAGGATGCTCTTGAGGGCAGCACCCGTTTTCTTGACGTAGCCAAAAGCGCCAGGACTGACTACATCAAAAATAATCTCCAGCAAATTCCAGACAGCATTGCCTGCCCAACTGAAGAAATTGCCGATGAAGCTCCCAAAAACACCAATCAGTTTTGCGAATGCTCTCGGCACCAGCACGATGTCTACTAGCTCCAGTGCCTTAAAAGCATTCAAGAACAGCGTTGGAATTTGCCGCACAAAACCCAACACTCCATTTAATGCACCCTGGAACCACGCCCAGGCACGGGCAACAGCATTTCCCTTTTTGATGTTTTCCCAGACTTCTTCTTGCCCAATTAGCTTCATGAAGCCACCGATCAGGGTATCCGCATTCCGGGGAACTGGATCGCCTGTAATCGGATCTTGCCCCAACACTGCCTTCAGCAAATCGTACCCGCGTATCTGCGATACCAGTTGGGCTAATGGGCGCAAAATAGCATCTTTGATAAATTGAATAATGCCTGTAACCAGCGTCCGACCAAAACTGAAGATGCGATCGATCGGCTCTGTCACAATGCGTTTGGCACGGTTCCAGACACCACCCAAATCGGCAATATCCGTCCAACTGAGGGAATCGAGGAATTGATTGATTGCCCCTCGAATCATGCTTCCCGTTATGCCCAACGAGCGAATTTGCTGTTCCACCCAGTTGCCAACGCGATCGAAGATGCCGTAATTATCGAGAGCCTTAACAATCAGTCCGCCACCCGGTAAGAACTCTACTAATGCCCGCAGGATATTCGCTGCACTGCGATCGACAGCACTCATGTTGATCGGATTCACGCCCAACACAATGGTGAACATCCGAAAACCGGGAATTAAGTTAGCTTCTCTAGCAAAAAAGTCGAGTGCATCGCTAATACCCAATCGTTGCACTTGGACGGGCGAGTGTTGGGTGACGCTGACATCCTCACTGCGCTGAATTGCTTCTCCCTGCTGGATGGTGTGCGTCAATTCGTGGGCAATCAGTTCCTTACCTTCCTGGCTATCAGGTTGGAATTTATTTCTGCCAAAGAAGATTTGATTGCCCATCGTAAAAGCCTGGGCATTCACCTGTCGATTCAATCGGGCAGCATTATCTCCGGTATGAATTTTGACATTGCTGAAATCAGCATTGAAGCGCGGTTCCATGAAGCGGCGCACACTCAACGGCAAGGGTGAACCACTTGCCCTACTATTTTGAATATCCGCCCCGACGTTTGAGGCGACATTGGGCTGTCCTTCCGCTTGGCGTTGGATCTTTTCTTCTTTCTTTTGCGGTTGGGTAAAAATACCTGAATCGGCAAAACGTGTGATGTAGGGAGATTGCAGCTTAGTTTGTAGTTTCTTATCCTTCTCTTCTTGTTTCACCTGCCTGAACACGCCACCACTGCCTGTCTTCATATAGGCAATGGAGCTTTCAGAGACTGCCATCCGCATAATCTTCTTTGCCGTACTATCGGCTTCCTTTTCCGCCGGATCGTTCGGAGAGGAAACCTTCGTAGACATTTGTAACTGCACCGCACTTTTGGTTGTCACCGCCTTAGGCTGCACTCTCTTCACCGAGGCAGCAGGCTGTGGCAGGGTGGCGGTACGATTTACGGTTTTATAGGGGGCAGTTTCCAACTTTTTTTGCTCCTAACGTAATTCAGAGCGGCTTAAACCGTTCTCCCTTCTTTCAGAAATTCTCGGCGTATTCCTTCCTCTACATCTTCTAGCCAAATAATATTCTCGTTGCGGCTCAATGCCTTCAGGGAAGAATAGCGTACTACATTCATAATAGTACCTCCTGATAATTCATACTTTTCCGCTATCCTGTCTAGGTCAATTTGTTCGGCCAATATGGCTTTAGGAGAAAAGGCATTTTTCCAGATGCGCAGGCGTTCATTTGCTTTGGGCATAGGAAAATATATCACTGACTGAAACCTGCGTATAAATGCATCATCAATATTGGCCTTCAGGTTGGAAGCCAGGATTGTCACCCCGTTGAAGTCTTCAATGCGCTGTAACAGGAAACTGATTTCCTGATTGGCATAGCGATCGTGGGAGTCATCTACTTTAGTGCGCTTGCCGAATAAGGCATCAGCTTCATCAAAAAACAGAATCCAGTGCTTGTGTTCAGCTAGGTCAAAAATCTTCGCTAGGTTCTTTTCGGTTTCGCCGATATATTTGGAAACGATAGTGCTGAGGTCGATCTTATAAACATCACAGCCGCAATGTTTGCCTAGTAAACAGGCAGAAAAGGTTTTGCCAGTACCTGGAGGGCCGTAGAATAGGCTGGTGAAACCTGGCCGTAACTTTTGCGCCATTTCCCAATCCTGTAGTAATTGTTGCCCGTGCAGAATCCAATGTTTGATTTCATCTAACTGTTCTAGGGTGGCAAAAGGTAATACGAGTTGCTCCCAACTGAGCTGGGTTTCGATCGGGCGGGCGGGAAATTCACTGTTGAAATTTGGTTTGCGATCGCTGCCAGTGGTAAATCGATATAGGTACTCGCGGGAGATAATAATAGCACCGCTTAATAGAGGTTCGCCTAAAGCAACTGGAGCTAGATAAAGGATGTTATTACGGGCGAATAAGTGGTCGCCTGCAAACAGACGCATGATTTGTAAACGGCTGGCTAAGTCATCGCCTGCGACAAGGAAAGCTAGGGTTTCACCTGTGGGGATGAAGCCGCCGTGAGTGGCTCCCTGTAATCCACCAAATTCGGTGAAACCGCGTTCAGTAGCCTCATTTTTAATCCAGAGGATATCTAGTAATTGCGGGCGGATGTGAGGAATTAAGGCTAAGAGGATAACTAAGCGTTCGGTGCTGGATAATTGGTGCTGTTTAATAAATTGGGCGTAATAAGAATTGCTCTGGCTCAGATCGGGGGGAGTAATTTCCCCAACCGAATTTTCTGTATTTTCCGTACCGAAGTATAACTTCAGCCGTCGATCGAGAACTGCGGCAAACCAATTGAGTTCGCACTCTAGATCTTGCGCGTTGTCAGTTAGGGCATTTGCCATTCTGTATAGATGGGTTTTTTCATCCACGGTAATTTGATAATGCTAATACTCCAGGGCAGGTGATTGAGGAGCAGATCGAAAGGCTGGGATTCTAATTGCAGTTGCCAACCGCTCTCTACTGGACGCAGCCAACCCTGACGTTGGAGAAAAGAAGAGCGCAATCCTTGAATAGAGGTGTTTTTTAATATGCTCCAATAAGTAATGACTGATTGTAATAACGCTTCAGCTTCTGCGCGATCGCTTGGTTTAATCAGTCCTGGGGCAATGAGTAGCGGTATTTCCGGAGGACATCCTAACAAAATTTTGATGAAGCCCAGTTCATATTCATAAATTTCTGCACAACCAGTGGCTAAGAAGTGTAGCAGAGCAGCTGCCTGCGCTAGGGTAAAAGATGAAAGCTGGGCGTTGCCTGTCTCTTTAACTCCGGTGTTTTCTAAGAACCGGGTGATAAAGGGATGTATTAATACCAGTCCCCCATATTTTACTGCTATCGGAAATTCAGCTGGGTTGGGTGCGATCGCCAACGCCGCTGGTAATACTTCCCGATCAAATATCCTAGAATCGGTATCTATATTTAATGGAGCTATTTCGTGATCAAATAACTGATTAGTTCCCTCCCTGTCATTCCTGCCGGAGACTAGACTGTCTGGTAAATCTTCTCCTAATTGACTATCCGGATCAAGGGGCGATCGCCTTTCTTGGTTCACCCGATTGATTTCAGGCATTGGCATGTCGGGCGAGGCGTTGGCTAATTGGCTATCAGCATTAAGGGGCGATCGCCTTTCTGCTGGATTTGATAAAGTTTCCTCCCCGATTTCAGGCATTTCCGACATAGTACTGTCTGATGAATCCTGAGGGAATTGACTGGCGAAATTAAGGGGCGATCGCGTTTCTTGGTTCACCTGATTGATTTCAGGTATTAGCCTGTTGGGCGGGGTGTTGGCTAATGGGCTATCATCAAGGAGCGATCGCTTTTCTTCTCGATCCCAATCAATTTGCTCCCTCGCCTCAGTGATTTCGGCTATTGAACTCTCTGGTAACTCCTCAGCCGATGCTCTACCTGTTATTTCTTGGTGTAAAAATAACATCGCCATAGCGGCTGGCTCTGAAGCCATCAAGTCGTTGAGTTTCTGCTGCTCTTGCCGCGATAATACGCTTTCTATAATTGCCCTCAAGTTAAGATTAACATTGCTTTCCCCTCTGGCCAAACTTGCTGACAGTACAGCAGCAACTACTTGCAGTTGAGTGTATCGGTTAAAAATTTGGGTATCTGAACCCAACCACCAACTCAGAAATTGTCCTAATGCCGTTTTCCAACTATGGCTAATCTGGCTGGTAATTGTACTTACCCAAGTCAGCAATTCTTCTTCCGGTATGAGTTGCAGCCAACGGAAATAGAATGTCCTAGACTCCTCTTTATTCTGTAAATAATGGAGTAGTTCCGGTAATTGCTGGCGGCAGGTTTCCTTTAATTCAGCGGCTATGGTAGAGGTTGGGGCATAGGCCACTTGCCATGGTATTGTACCCGTACCCAAATAGTAAAGTAAAATATCAAACTGATTTTGTTGTATGGTAGATTCTTGGCCAGAAACAGCCTTGCCATTTCCCGAAAAATCCGGTTGCAGCAGCGTCTGAAGTTGTTCTCTCAGTTGCTGTGCGATCAAATCAGGCACTACCTCGCTCAGTTCCTGTTCAGGACTTACTTTTAGGCGGAGTTCAATCTTGCGGATGTGGATGAGAGTTTCGCCATTTGCTGCTGCGTCAAAGGCTTTTTCAAAAGCAGATTGCAGCAGCGGCAGCCATTCGTCATGCAAGTACTTCCGGATAGCAAAAGCCTCCCCTACTGTGCTAGTAGTAACCTGCCAGCGCAGCCTGCGAATTCGGTGTGGGGAGTTTGGCATCTAACCCTCACAAGCTCCTCGTATTTTCTATTTGCATTTTCAAGATACTCAATTTCAGCTCGGCATTGTTAGTTTTACCAGCAACTTCTCCCAATCCGTTTCTCGCTACTGCTAAAGTTTCATTATTGGTGAACGCTGCCATGCTTCTAGATACTTCTGACATGGCGTTGAAACCTTCACTACCTTTTGAAACATCCCAGCCTGAGGCAGCAATATATTCCGTAGTTTCTCGGATAGATTTAGCCAACTCTGCTTCGGCTAATTTAGCTTGCTCTGCAAAAGTCTGGCGGGCATCCTCTGTTAAACCAGGTTTTCTGGCATTTTGATTGAGCAGATCTACTGTTTGTCTTTGGCTTTGGAGATTTTTTACTCGGTCACGAAGTTGAGCTGTAGATGGCTCAGTAACTCTGCCTATGCCTGTCAAGTTAAGTTTATCTAGTTGCCCAATTTTATTTCCTAATACTTCTACCGAATTTTGTAAAACATTGAAGTATTTATCCTGTTGATTATCAAACTGAACCTGAAATTGGGTTTGGATTTTATCCAACTGTTCAAATTTGAAATCATCTAACTGACTTTTTACCAATCCTGACAACTGGGTAGTTTTGACAAAATCGCCTAGCTGCCCAGCTTTGACAAAATCGGCTAACTTTTCAACTTTGAATTTGTCAAATTTTCTCTCAATGGAAGGCACAACTTGCAGGCCATTCTGGATTACCCATCTCGGCTTTAATACTGGCTTTTTCAAAGTTGGTTCTGGAGCTGGTGATTCCACAGGATCGGGGCAGTAGTAGGGCAGCATAAAATCAGCTACTACCGTTTTGTTGGTATCATATACCAAAAGGAATGTGCCGCCCCGCCCTACTCCGCCAAAATGTTCAATACCTGGATGCTGCTCGATAAAATTATTGAACAGCAGTTTATCATCTTCTTTTTCATCTTTAGCGGCGATAATCTGATCGAGTAAGTCTATCCACTGAAGATGAGTATTGCTAACTAGGGTATCAAAAGGAGTATTGAATTCGGTTTTAACTACATCACTGAGATTGTACTTAAATTCGCTAGCAGCCTGAATGGCTTGGGTGAGGTTATTTTGCCAGGTTGCATTGCCTTGATATTGGGTATAGTTCATTCTGAGTACGCTGCGAGCTGATGTGGCATTGCGGGCAACAGTAGAATTTTTATCTTTGGCAATGTTTTGGAAATTCAACCCCTCACCTTCTGGAGCATCGGTAACAACCCTATTTTTCACCGCCGCATCTACTTTTTGTTTAAAGTTTTGGCTGAACCCAATTACTTCTTCTAGTTGATTGGCTACATCTTGGCGTAACAGGTGATGCAACCGATGCAGATCGCTGTAGCGAATTGGCGGCTTGACCAATTGATTCTTATCGGTGCCGATCATGACGGAGCGAACGGCGAAGGGTAAATTATTAGCTTTAATTAAGCTTTTAATGCCTTTTTCGACTGTTAAAACGTTTCTGCCCAAGTGACCTTCAATGCGGAAGAAAGAGAATCTGCCAATTTGGGTCGCGATCTGTTTGGTGACTGTATCTGTTTGGGCCTCGTAAACGGTACTTTTGTTATCAAAATAACTGTAAATATCTACTCCACGTCGAGATAGGCGATAATTCCAAGACTTGCCAATTGGGAGTGTGGCATTCCTTTGGTAGTAATAGGGGATGGCTCTTTCTGCTAAAGGTTGATCTTCACCCAAGCTAGGTGTAATGCGGATAGTCGGCGCAACGCGAGTGAGATTATTGCCCACAGGAATAGGATTTTGAAATGTTTGGATGAGCGCGTTTAACTTTTGAACTAAAAATTTGGCATGGTTTAACTGATCTGTGGTTTGGCTGACTATTGGTGAAGGATAAAAACCTGTCCGGTTCTCATTAATATCAGTACCGGGCATCAGATTACCCAGAAGTAAGTGTTTTGAGTAACTTTTTCTATTGGTATAGAATAAAGTAGCATCGTCAAATAGGAGTTCGCGGCAAGCGTTATAGGTTTCTACTACGTCTTTTAGGAAGTCGTAGTAATACTGAATCCCAGAGTTGGTCGTGCTGAAGGTGCGATTAAGATCGACTAGGCTGGTTAGCCAGCTATTGGTAGGATCGGCGGGAAAGATATCTGCTAGGAATGCCCGACAATTAGGATAGAGTTTAGGCAGTTCCCCGATTAGTTGGTTGTGAATCCCATTGCAGGTATCGCGATAGGTCTGAGTAAGTTCATTGAGAGTCTTCAGGGATGAAGGGATGATAGCTCTATCTGCGACAATCTCATTGAGAGATTTGGCCGCTTGATCGGGGGTAAAGATAGCTGGTTTCAATAATCCTAGGGATTGATTTTCCACTAATAGGAGCTTGATCGTATTGATCCGATCCTTACCTAAGTTGTCGCAATCTGTCCCCGAACAGATGTCATCATCTTTCTCGTAGCTTTCCATTAACAGAACAGCTACCATATTGTTCAGATTCTTCCCAGTTTGGGTATTAAATTCGCTCAGTAAAATAGCGCGTTCATCATCAGATGCTGCCAATTGGTATACGACAATCATTTCCCCATCCACATCGCCATTCACGTAGAAGGGCGGATAGGCGGGATAGGATTTATCGTAGATTTTGAATCGATTGAAAATGGTGTCGTTATTGAAATAAAGTAAATCCCCATCGGTAGTGATGCCCACTCCCTGAGTGATTTTCACACTGTTGTCTTGTAAGGAAACCCTTAAACCACAAGCAATACCTACTCCTAACAGCTTTACCCTGGTTAATCGCGTTTGATCGTCCAGGTAAGCGGTGATGCTATTAAGTTGCTCGTGGGTTAGCACTTGGTCTTTTTCAAAAATGCTATAACCGGAGGAGATGTGTTCTAGGCTGTTCAGTACTGGTATCATGATGGGAGATGGGTTTGAGGAAATAAGGGTTAGGTTGGGTTGTTATCCTTTGAGCCAATAGCAGACCGTCCGATAATGAATTTGGGTTGGTCGGCGGGACTGTCGCACTCGTGCAAATTTTGGGCTGGGTAAATATTTTTTACGGCAAATAGCTTTTGAATAAAGGCGGTCAGTTTTTCTTGCCGCTGGGTCTTTTCTACGCCAGCTTTGAGGTAGATCCAATCGCGATAAAGTTTTTCCAATGCTGCCATATCTGCTTGGTTAATCCAGCAAATCTTGGGTAGAATATGTGCTGGGGTTTCCTCCCGAATTACCTGTTCGGTAAAGCGCCTAAATTCCATGTTGTTGAAGCGGCTGCCATAGGCTGGTAAAATAATATGGAGGCGATAGGAATAAGGATCTAATTCACTGCAATCGGTACAGTTGGGGTCGGGACAGATGGGCAGGAAGGGATCTTCATTCTCTGCTGGTCTGAGGAGAATGTTCTCGATGAGATACATGCCTTCATCGCTGTAGTTTACCCCCAGGTATTCCATCACTTCGTCGATCGCCTGATTCATCTCTGCCTCAGTATCGAAGTACTCGATCCGTCTGGCTACGACTTCTCCCTTGTCGTCAATTATATTGAAGTAATGCTTGTTATTAGCAGATACTTTGCGATCGTAACCGGAAGAGAGTAAGGCAAAATGAATAGCGCGTGCCATTTTTTGCCGAGCTATTTCAGGGGTAGCATAGTTGGTGCTACTGCTGAGCAGAATCTCTAGGGTATCTTTTTGGCGGATGCGAAAACGGAATTCATCGCCTGGAGTGTTATCTAGTTCCGCATAAATATCATAAGCTATATCCCCCAGGTTCCGGCGTTGATAATTACGGATGCCTAATAGCCTTGCCAAACGCTTCTCTAAACCGGATACATTTTCTGTGTTCCATAAAGCGCTGTCATCTTTCCAGCTGTAGTTATAGGCTAGGGCGCGATCGCTACTAATCTGCGGGTAATTATTGAGGAACTCACACTTATAGTTAACCATGCTAGCCGCACTAGCACCAAAGGCTGAATACATAATATAGACAAAATCATGGCAGCGTTCGGCAAAGCGGGCGATCAGGTGATCGAGAAAACGGTTGCGCCGCTCCATGAGAACGCTTTGCTCTTCCACTTCATTCTCGATGGTAGCGATCGCATCTGTAGTGGCATAGATTCTCTCGAATTCCCGAAAAGAGTCCACGACTTGGTAAAAATAAGTGCGATGCAAGTTAGGATCTCTGGAGAACAAATCCTGCACATGGCTCAACTGAGCGAAGTAGTTGGCCATAATCTGATCGAAGCAGAGGAGATAGGCTTTCAATTGATAAGCTAAGGCTTTGCGCCGATCGTCTGCTGCACTGTTGAGTCCGACTTCACTTAACCCATACACCGTTGGGAAATGATTCTGGAAGGAATAATAGTTGCCTAGCTGCCGATATTTGCCCAAGGGGATATCTAAGTCGTAGGCAACCTGAGTTTCAGCTTTAATTCTAGCTGCCTCAATCAAGCGATTATACTCATTTTCATACTGCTGGTTTGGGGCTACTACAGGCATATTGCGCTTGTAGAATACCAAACGCGATCGCTCTCGTGCCAGTACCGCTTTTTTCCCCCCTGCCACAGGTACTACCCATTTGTTAGGCAATGGTACTGGGGCACTATTGGGGTCTTGAGGAGCAGGATTAATAACAATATCTCTGACTGCCTGTACCCCTTGAATATCCATAATAATACTGATAATATCGGAAAGTCGGATTTCCGTGCGTAAATCAGCCTGCGCCAACTCATCATCATCAATAAAGCCGCATTCAAGTATGGGGCCATCAAAAATTTCGTCAGCCGTGTAGGGACTACCATCAGCTTTGGTTCGCGCTAACATTTCACTGAGGGAGTAGTTATGGACGGGTGGAGCTAAATATTGCTGTACTTGAAAAAGTATTTCCGCTTTCACCTGGGCTACATTTGCATCAGGATGCAGTTCTAATTCAGCACAGAGGAGAAAGGACTGAATTTCTACTTCCGCGAAACTGACAAAGTCTTCGCACAGGTTACGGTTGCTTTGCAACTTCTGTTGCACTTGCTGCATCACCTCGGCTTTTTTTGACTTGGTGGTGATATCCTCCCTGTACTCGACGAGCGCATCATAGAGTCCGCCGATTTTCACTTCTCTGATACCTGGTAGGCTAGATTTAGCTCTCAGCAGTTTTCCGGTAACTGTATCCCCATAGTAGGAGAGGCGGTGAGGTTCGATCCAGGCATTTTTCACACCTGGGAGATCGATGAGAATTTTTCTATAATCTGATAAGGTGAGCGGACGATTGGGTAAGATTTGCCGCGCTGTGAAGAATTGCTTCTTCATATTCTCCCCGTTAGCGCTGGCACTGGCCAAAATATCTGCGATCGGCAAGGATGCCCGATAGCTTAAATCGGTGAGTGCATAACACAATAACTCCAGAATAGTGATACCGGGATCGTGAACGTTATAGTCCGTCCAAATCCGGCTGGACAGATTTTGCACATACTTTAACCCAAGCGCATATAACTGCTGATAGTCGAGGGCAGTTTCACTAGTCTTTTTTTTGGGGATGGTGCGTTGGGACAGCATGGTTCACCTGACTCAGGTTACGGGGTTAATAATATGGGTACGATCGGAAACGAGGATGGTATCGGGTGTTTCTGGTTGCGCCTCGTTAATATCAATCCGGTTATTGGTTTCTCCTAGGTAGCTATACATTTTAAATTCAGTCACGTAATCGACGTAAGCTAAATCTTCTACGAAATCAAGGAGGACAGATTTATAGACTTTGCCACCGAAGGCAATATCGCGATTTTCTGAATAAGCCCAAGGGGAAATAAACTGGATTAATGCTTGTTTGAGAACTGTACTGTAGTAATTGAATTCATAATTAGGGTAAAATTCAACTTGGCAATCCACTTGGATTTTCTGATAGCGCGGATTTTTCACTTTTACCTGCACCTGCATCCCTGTACGTTCTGCCACGTAGGCACTGATGCGGCTAATCGTATCAGCATCTACTTTAGGTTGGAGGGGATCTATGGCATTCTTGTTTTTTAAATCCGGAATCACCACTAGCAGTATATGCCCTGGTGCTAACCAGGAGTTTTCTGTGGCATGAGGAATACATTTTACCTTATGCACTTGGGGAAATGCAGCCAGGACGATCCGTTCGTAATCCCAGGGTGTGATACAGCGGTTCTTGTGGCGCAACCTTTCCGAACTGCGGGTATAGAAGGTATCATTGGTTTCCAACGATCTACCACCAAAAGAAGCATAAGGCTGCTTCACGGCTTTTATCGCCGATAAGCCGTTCTTCAGTTTAGTAATTTTGCCTTTTTCTAGCGCCACCTGTAAATGGTTGGGGTCGTTACCATTGTCCTGGAATTGCACTGCCACTACATTAGCTGCAACTGCGATTAACTGGGAAACGGCAGTCACGTTCTTGGCAATAGCTGCTTTGAGCCAAAGGCGATCGCTCGGTAAAATAGTGTTTTTGGTAGTAGCCCCAGCCGGGATGACAAATTGTATAATACCGCTAGTGAGTAGTTGGTTAGTGGTATCCAGCACTACCTCACTTCTGTTCAGCTGGTGCCAATAGTTATTGCCTAATACAAACCAACTGATATCTGGCTTTGCCAAATCAGGATTGGCACTGCCTTCTGCCACCTGAAAAAGTACGCTGACACTGTCCCCAGCTTTCAGATTGCTAAACCCGATCAGTAATTCACCTTCGTGATGATATTCAGGTAAGAGCGAAACATTTTTATTAGCGATCGCGGGGAATTGTTCCCGCTGGTAGCGATGTTCCCGCATCTGGCCGAAATAGTTGATGTGGAAGAATTGTAGATCGGGGTTAGCAAAATCAGCGAGGGCATTAGAGGCGATATTTACTTGATCGGAATGCGCTCTATAAGAAAGGGAAATACTTTGAATAGTAGGGGTATAGGGTTCATTCAAGATAACTAGGTCATTAATTACCCCTTTACTATACTTCATCACATTTTCTACATATTTTTTCCGATAGGTGGCATGGAGAAAGTCTTGTTGTAGCGTAAAAGTGATGAATCCCGCTCGTATTTCCGGAGCAATCTCTAGAGAGGAAACAACTCTTGCGGAAGCTTGAAACGGCATCAATATAGGTTTGGCCAAAACATATTTGTTGGCGGCCTCGATCGCCCAAGGACTGCCAGCCTCCTTTAGTGCAGATACAATCCTACCTTCCTGGATACTTGAAGATATAGAGGGAGGGCTATTTTTGGAAAAGGTAAAGGTATGTTCAGATAATTCGTTACGGGGTTCAAACAGTTTTTCGGTGCTAGTTTTTTGCCAACCGCCGCTATCTTGGAAAGAAACCTGAGCCGTAAAGTAACTATTATTTACAGCTACGTCATATCCACTGTAGTAGTTAGCAAAATCTAAAGGTGCATCTTGCCATTTTACCTTAATCTGTACTTGGGAAAGTTTTTTAGCCAGTGCTTCAGGACAAGCTACCATGAAGCGTGCATCTTTGGTTGGCTGGAAACCAAAAGGTAAAAAGGCTTTCTGAGAATTCAGCACTCCGTCATCGCTTTCCAGGTTGAGTGCAGTGATGTTAGAAACATCTACTGTAATAGCCGCTTGCTGCAAGGTAACATTGCGAAAATCGTTGTAACCGATGCGGGTATTACCAGCCTGCAACAACACCTGAATAATAGGTGCTTGGGCACTATAGGAATAGCCATGAATTGCTGGATCGTAATCAATTATTGCTTTAGCGCTTTCAGGTATGGTGAAACTGAACTTCAGCTCATTGTCAGGACTTAGGGTTGGGGAGATGTCGTATCCTAGCCAATTCTTTTCACCCGTGATAAATACTGCCAAGGCACTTTGGAGGGAAACATCGTTCAACTTGGTTTTATCGACATTATTTAGCTTGAGGGTTACTGTTACCGTTCGCCTTCCTGCTTTCATCCGCAGCACTGGGGAGGCGATCGCAAAACCCACTTCAGCCGGAGGCAACTCTTTATAGCCAAAGCCAAACCACTTACGCTCATGACCTGTCAATTCACCTCCTAAACCATCCGCTGAATTGGCAATCGGAGCGTAACGAACTGTGCCATGTCCATCATTATCTAAGAAAATGGAGCGCAGCGCATCTACCTTAGATGTATTGATTACGGTTTCTCTGGTGGGAATATAGAGCAGTTCCACACCTGTATGATCTTTGCCAGCTGAAAAGAGATGTGCTGGTGAAATGGTAATTGGCGAGGCATTTTTTTTTAGTTCGATCAGGATATGCGCTCGATCCGGCACGGCAGCTTTCGGCTTCAACCGCAATACATCCTGATAGTAAAAATCCAAATGGCGACCAGTTAGGCGGTTAATCAGCTCTTGGGGTTTTTGGTAGAGTTCTAGAAAGGCAATAAATAGGGCGAGGTGAGGAGATATGCTGCCATCTTGGCTCTCCCGTAAGCGGTTGACCGTGGTTTCATCATAAGGGAAAAAGGTAGCCCAATTGCCAGAGGGTTCTAAAATATTATTTTCGTAATAATTAACAAACTCGGCAAATTTTTTAGCGAATAGGAGCAGGTTTTCCGGCGTGCGTTCATCTACATCGGCAAAATGTATGCCCAGCTCTTGAGGCGTGCGATCGCTCTGGCTCTGGCCGAGTTGAAAGATTATATTCTGAATGATATCTTTTTCAGCCATAGGGAATGGGGAATGGGGGATGGGTTTACCCTGAGCGTAGCC
>DNXU01000208.1:36098-45606 GCA_003505715.1 Cyanobacteria bacterium UBA8803
TAGCCGAAGGGGAATGGGGAAAATATTAATAAACTCTCCGTGTACCTGCTTCATTGCTAATGGCAAGTATTGCAGCGGATATAATATTATCGGCTGCTGCCAGAAGTTGGGAGTCGGAGCTCGCCTTCCGTATAGAAGGGATAAACCAGGTTAAAACGCGAGTTAGTTGCCCGCACTTCATAGTCAATTACTAAGTTAATCCGGCCTTCATATTGAGCTGAAGTATCTAGTTCCACTGCCAGCAGGTTGATTCTTGGCTCATAAATGAGAATGGTGGTCTTAATGCGATCTTGGAGATAGGTTTTCAGGGTAGTACTCATCGGCTCAAAAACTAGTTCCTGCATGTCAAGTCCGTACTTGGGATTGAGAAATCGCTCGCCGATCGCAGTACCTAACAAAATCTTTAAACTAGCCTCGATATCTTCTTCATCGGATGTCATCACCACCACGCCAGTTTCCCTTACAAATTCTGGGGGGAAACTCCAACCCGTACCCAAGAAAGACGTGAAGGTTAAATTTGATTCGCTCTCTGCCATAAAATTACCTGCTGATGTTAATTAATCGTCACCGTTGGCTCGCCCAGCGCCGCCATGGCACCACAGGCACAAGTATCGGAGGTGCGCAGTGCTGGCTTGCCGCCAATTGTTACCGTAGTGCTACCGCTGGGAAATACGCTGGTGGTAGGTTGGTGGTTATTGGGTGGCAGCGAACAAACATGGATGTCCCCTGCTACGGCAGCAGGTTTGCCACCGATCGTGACATTAATTATTCCTGGACCGATGATAGTGCCGCCATGATTAGTGGTATCGCCTACTCTTGCTGCTGTGGACATAGTATTTTTTTTAATTAATTTGAACTAAACTGCCTTTAACTTTGGTAATTGCCGTGCTGGAAATTTCCGCACCAGCTGTACCCTCTAATTTCAGTTCGGTGCCGCCTTTGGCGCTCAAGGAAGTACCAGACTCCAGTTTTACTTCTGTACCAGCTTTGAATTCAATCGCTTTGCTGCTTTCGATTTTGATCCCATCTGGAGTCATGGTAATTTTGTTGCCATTTTGATCCTCAATCTTGATGGCTTTGTCTGCTTCGCTGAGAGTAATATGATTACCAGCTGGTGTTGCCACCTCGATCAGTTTCTGCTCGTCATTGAAGTACAATTTCAGCTGGGAACGGCTCTGGTAAACTTTTTCATGGTTATCATCAGAACCTGCCAGAGGTGCGGGTTTGGCACTGCTATGCAGCATTCCGATAATTACTGCTTGCCGGGGATCGTCATTCAGAAATCCCAGCACCACCTCATCCCCTACTTCGGGACGGCAGAAGAAGCCGCGTTCATTACCAGCATCCACTGCTGCTACTCGCGCCCAGGTGCCATCTTCCTCATTATTTACTAAGGGCATACGGACGCGGACGCGGTGTTCGCCATCAGGATCTTCATTACTTACCACCACCCCGATCTGCAATCCGTTCACCGCTGGTAAAAGGGCTGCTGCTGGCGGTGCGGAAACATTATTTTCTTGGGCTAGCCATTTTTCAGTATTACCAAACTGAATATGGGTTTTCCATCCCTGGACAAGGTCAAAATCTTGGCGTACTCCTGTCACGAATACGTTACCATTATAGCGATCGCCCACACCACTCAGGGTCACCACATCCCCTGGATTCACCGTAGCGATACCTTCACATTTTACCCGACCATTCACTTTGCTAATTTGAGATTTCAACCACTGAGCATCAGCCCATGCCTGGGCTTCTTCTTCAGTAACTGCGATATGCTGTAGTTGATAGTGATCGAGCGCCACCACAGATGCTAGGTCATCACTGCTTAAGTTGCCGGGACTATTAACTCCGGGGTCAGCAGCTTCTTTCTCCAGGACGCTTTGCTGGGCAGCGTCCCAGGTTAAACTGGTCACGGCGCTATATTGCGATCGCGCATCAATTTCAGCATCCATTTCGATGATGGTAGAACCGAACCCAAGGGTGCAGACTGGCGTGCCAGTAACAGCAGGTGCTTTCACCGTCACCTGATCGTCATTAGTAAATACCAGCTTGCCATTCGCTTCAGCCCGTGTCAGCAGGAAATCCCAATCCGTGGCATCGTATTGCACCTGTTGCTGATGAGTTACGGATGTGTCCTCCACCTGTGCAGCAACCCCAGCCTTTGCCAGCAACGCACTAATAATATCGCTGTCCGTTTGTGCAAAAAAGTAAGCACTCTTGCGCCCTACTGTTAATTTCACCGCTTGATGGCGACATTCCACCACTAACTGAGGGGCGCTGTGATCTCGGATCTTCAAGTTTTGCCGAATCACGATCCCTGTGAATAAGGAGATCGGATCGTTGCCTGCACCAGCGAGGATTTCAATCTCTTTGCCCGGGATAAAAGTATCCTGATTGCTGAGAGGAAAATCGCTGGTATCAGCAGCACCATCTAAATAGACTAAACGTGCCGCTGAAATCTTATTTACCGCCTTGATCACATATACTGCCAGCAACTGATGTTGGCGGGCTATCGCTTCTCCATCCACCTTGACAGTGAATTCGCGATGTTCGGCAGGAATTGGTAAAGTTCTAGTTTCCGGCATCGCTATTTCTCCAAGGGTGGAAATAGAATTTTGCTGCCCGGTGTGAGTTGGCGAAAGTTGTCGAGTTGGTTGGCACGAGCCACTTCCAGATAGTAACCAGGATCGCCGTAAATTTCATAGCACAGGTTAGGCAGATTATCGCCTGCTTTCACCAGACGCCTATGGGTTAAATCAGAGGATTCATCCTGTGCTAAGGCTTGACGTGTCTTGTCATCGGAATTATCGGTAAAATTGGCAGTAATAACTGCCCTCAATGGCACGCCATTAGGTTTGAATAGTTTGTAGGCAATCGAAGCACTTTTCAGGACGCAACGTTTTACCTGTAACTTGCCCCATACTATTTTGAGATAGCTTGTCCGATGAATCTTGCCATTGTAGCCTGTGACTGTCTGAAACTCCTCTACTTTCTGCTGCACATCAATTAGTTTGCCATTGGCACCCGTGCCATCAATAAAGAAAGTCAGGGACATATCCCCAGGCTTTGCCTTCTTGAAAGTCATCCGACTGTTGGTAGTACCTGCGCCCTGAGCGCTATCGTATTCTATGTCATAGGACAGGGTAATCTCGTTCGGGTTTACATACGCCTCGAACTTACCTACAGGCGTTTTATCAGAATAATCAGGTTGCTGAAAAGCTAAGATCTGTATTTTCTCTAGCGTACCCCTGTCACTCATAATTTAGCGTTCTTCCTTTTGCTTAAGAATCTCCAGCACCCGTTCCACACACTCGTTGATGATGGCTTGCTTATCATCAGTGGCTGAAGGCACAGAAGTAGCACCGCCGGAGGTTTGGTTGGTGACTTCTACAGAGATAACAACTTCATCTACAACTAGGGGCATGGTTTAAGATTTAACTAATGTGAAATATTGGTAAAAGAACTGTAGGCTTTCAATCACTACTGCATTATTTGAGGCATTCAGGTCACTCACCGCCCATTTTGTAGGGTAAGCGTTGACCACATTCCAAGTCAGCAAGGGTTGGTGTTCTTCATTCAGGAGTTTGATGAAGATGTTCTTCGGCTGAATCTTGTAATCTTCAATGCATTCTTGCATCCATTTCATCACCTCTGAATTCAGAAGTAGCCCCCGTTTCAATACCAGTTCTGGGTATTTAGCCCGGGTGGGATATTTCTGGATGAATCTGTTTTCCCCACCTTCGGCGATCTCTTCCGTGCCCATCTCCACTGAAAGACCGCTAACTTCCGTGAACCGCACGTCATTATCGTTGGCGGGCAAACCCTGCACCTCAATTTTAAAGTGGAAGCCAACTGGGGGATAATAGTTTGCCATTATTCATTCTGTAGTTCCAGACCTTCATGAGCAATTTCTATAGATTCAATTGCTACCTCGTTACCAGTAGCTTTCAACTGCGGCCCTTCTACTTTGACGGGGAAAGCATTTTGGACTTTCCAAACCATCACTGGTTGGTGTTCTTCGTTGAGTAAGTTGATAATGAGATCCCGCCTTTGCACCGTGTTTAGTTTCACAGTACTCAGCCATTTAAAGAAGTCGTTATCGCTTTTAACGATACCGCGCTTGAGGGTAATGTTATTGAACTTACGCAGTCCCGGCATTTTAATCGAAGAGTATTCCGGAAAAGAGCCATCCCGGTATTCGATCGCTTGGTTTTCCTGAGTTAAGCCGGATACTTCCGAGAATCCGACACGCTGGCCGCCCCACTCAACGGTGAAGTGAAATACGGGCAGAGGATATAGTTTATCAGCCATGTTTTTTTGTTCCTGTGGTTGTTGGTTGTTGGTTGTTGGTTGTTGGTTGTTGGTTGTTGGTTATTGGTTGTTGGTTATTGGTTGTTGGTTGTTGGTTGTTGGCCAGAATTTTTTCAACTATCAGCTACTAGCGTGTTAGTGAAGATAGATTTTAGTGCCGATAACCAGGGGAGCTAAGGTTTACATCAAGAAGTTTGTAATTTGTGGGAAAACTTGAGGATAATGAATTCAGCTGGACGTACTACGGCCATGCCAATTTCCACATTCATTTTTCCTTCTAGAATATCCTGGGCGGTCATGGTAGTGCCTAGTCCGCATTTGACAAAAAAGGCATCTTTGGGAGTTGCTCCGGCTAATGCGCCTTCCCGCCATTTTTGGATGAGATAGTTTTCAATCATGCCGCGTACTTTCACCCAGGTGTTGGCATCGTTAGGCTCAAATACCGCCCAGTAAGTAGATTTTTTCACCGATTCTTCCACCATATTAAAGAATCGGCGCACGGGAATATAGCGCCATTCGTTGTCGTTTCCCGCTAGGGTGCGTGCGCCCCAAACCAGCGTGCCCTTGCCCATGAATGCCCGGATAGCGTTAATAGATTTACCACTAGTGGCATCTACGTTGAGGTCATCCTGTTTAGTATCGTCGAGTTTGAGCGTCGGTTCAATGACATTAGCCAAACTTACATTAGCTGGGGCTTTCCAAACCCCACGGTTGCTGTCAGTAGCCGCATAAACTCCCACCACTGCACCACTTGGCGGCAGCTTAACAAAGTGTTCTTTCAGCGCACTCTTGACGAAGTTGTAAAGTGCGGTGCGAGATGTTTTGAAGGTGTTGAGTTCCACCGCTGAGTTTGCACCATAGGTGACATTCACATTAGTTTCGCCCTCATTCACGTAAAAGTTCATCGTGGTTTTGAGGAATGGATAATAGACTGCGCCATACTTCAGATAGTTATTGCCAAAATAGCCGCGATTAGTATTAAGTTGAGTTGCATCCAAACTGGTTTCCCCATCGTAGATGTCAAAGACGGCGAAGCGATCGCCCAATTTATTGCATTGCAGGAGTACTGCCTGCACTAAGCTTTGATAATCAGTTGCAGAAAGCTTGACTGCTTCAGGAATAACAATCAGCGTCGGCTCATCCTCCAGTGCCAAGGCATTTAAACCATCCTGTAAGCCATAGGTAGTGGCATCCCCGGTGAGATCGATAACAGGGGTAGCCTGGTAAGTGCCAACCGAAATGATATAGCACTGACCGCCCCCATTATCAAAAAACATTTTCATGCTGTAATAAAGCAGATACTTGACCGTAGGTTCGGTAAAAGAACTGGCGATGAATCCACCCGCTGGATTATCGACTACCGTAATAGCAATGGGATCGTCTTGAGGATATCCGTAATACTGTTCGTACTCTTTAAGGGAATAAATTTTGGTAGGTTTCAGGATCAGGTCATTGTCAGCATTTTTTTTGGCAATCTCCGTATACCCGATGAAAGCAGGAATAGCTGTTTCCACCTCCGCCACTGAAGGTGGGAAAACCGAAATCTCTTCCACGAAGACGCCTGGAGTTTTGTAAGTGGGCATAATTTTGGGTGTTTAGGGTTTGGAAAGTTGAATAATTAGATCGGAATTTGCCCGATCTGGACTAGGTTGAGGTAGGTGCGGAATCAGCACATCACCGTTCTTGAGTAATTGAATTTTCTGGCGTGCTTTTTGCTGCCGCTGCACCAAGGCTGCTGATTTAAAAAGTACTACCTTGGCATTGCTATTGCCCAATAAAGCCGGAGGTATGTCCTCAGTTGTGAATGCTGTAGCGTTCACTTTGGTAAAGTTTACCTGGGTACGCTGGTCTTCTGTAAAACCCGTATCTAACACAGCCAGCTGCTGCAATTCCGGATCGGTGTATTTATTGGCTACCACGTAATATTTTAATATTTCCTCCTTAGCAGCAAAGGCGATCGCGAATTCAGGAGCTGTATCATAAAAGTTACTGTCAATCTCAATTTCTATGACACTAAAAATACCTTGCCGCTGCAACTCAGTATCGGAGTAATAATTGACAGTTTCTGTATTTCCGGGATAGGATTCTTCTACACTATAGATGCCCGCTGCTTGACCAGTGATATCGTAAGAAACGGTTGAACGGTTATTCGTAGTAGTGATGGTATCTGTTTGCAGCACCTGACCTCGGACATCTTTTAGGATCGCCGTTACAGGTCGTACAGTTTTAGTCAGCCGATGGCTGAATATCTGTCCCACCAACGTCATACTTTCAACCGCAGCCAGTGCCTTAGGGTTAGTCGCATTCCGGTAGATAGGAGTAGATGAATTGAAATTGAAGTCGGTAAAGTTGCTGAAGAAAGGATTGAGCAGTTTTAAGCCGATCCGCAAGGTTTTTTCCGCCAGCGAAACCGTTTCATCCCCTTCAAATAATACATACAACTTACCATCCTGCCTCTGCACTATCAGTTTGCCGTTTCTCAGCAGTTGTGCCGTATCGGCAGGAATAATAAAACTGAAATCTTTACAGACTTCATTATAGTAAGCATGGGATATGCTTACTGTGAATAAGATATGGAACCGCATGGTTAATTAAATCCTTGCCGATACCATGGGCAATTGCCCACAAAGAAAGGATAAAAATATTTCTTCCTCTTTCTCCTCGCCCTCGCTCTATTTTCAATTTAGACACCATGAGCTTGCGCTCACCAGGAAGGATGAAAATCCTTCTGCTCCTGTTCAGGAGTTTCTTACTTTCAGATGAGGCACTAAGATACTCTTACTGTTAATGATATACGCAACTACAGGATTATTGGCTGTGAAGATTTGTGTTGATTTTTGTGAGCGCAGGCTTAATTGCTATGGCAGTCTCATCCTGTAGAGCAACCATCCGTACTTTGTATATAACAGATGGCAGGTATTTAGCACCGACAAAAGCCCATACCTGGTTTAATTGCTCGTAGTTTAGGGATTGCAGTTCTACTGACAGTTTGTGAATGCGTGAGGCAAGCGCGGGATATACTTCTGAGGTAAAAGCAGGATGGGTCTGAAAATAGGTCAAAACGTAGGAGATATACTTGAGCGCCTGATCGTATTGTTTGAAGTTAGCAGCAAATAGCACATAAAGGTTAAGTTTTAATTCAGGATCTAACACGACATGTTGCCCGTTTGTATAAGTATGTTCGGGCAGATGGGATTTGAAGATCCGCTCCTCTTCTATGTTGATCACAGAAACCCCAATAGTCTCTGCCTCAAAAGCATATTTACCTGTATCATCTACCAGCTTACTCATCTCCACCTTGACCAGGTTTGAACCAGTTTGGGTCAGTAAGTAAGTATTCAATTCATCTTTAAGGAACTTAAGCACCAGGTCTAACATATTGTTTTAAGGGCTTCAGCTTGAAACCAAAATACAATTATAATAATTGGTTATATAGTCTGACCAGATAATTTCCGGCATCAGTGTGTAGATGGCAGATTAATTTGCTGCTTGCGCGTATACTCGACAATTTTTAACTGAGCCTTAGTATGGGCAGGCGTATCGGGCGGAATTTGTTTGAGATAGGCGATCGCGCCTGTAAAATCATGAAGTGCAGCCCGGTTATAAGCTTGCTGTAACAAATGGTCTGCTTTGACTAAGCGCTTGAATTTGTATTCTGAAATTTTTTCTTGCACTTTTGGGTATATCTTTGTACCACGCGGCACCCGTTGTAAAGTCTTTAAGGCACCGGAGAAATCTTTCTCAACAGCTTGGTCGTAAGCCTGCTGTAATATATAGTAAGCTTCTCGATCCAGATGAGTTTGGGCTTGGTTAACCATGGGAGCCATTTTTTGCTGCCAAAAGGCAATATTAGGAGTATGATTTGCCCGTGCGACTACCTCTGACCACCTCGATTGGGCATAGGCTTTTTTAACAGACTCATATTGAGCTTTGGCCTTTTGCCAATTTTGCTGCCACTGAGTACTAATAGTTTTAGCTTCTGGATAAGCAGAACTTTCAGGCGCAACGGACTGAGTGAGAGTAAGGGCGGCATGGAGTTCTCCAGCTTGATATTTTTGCTCGGCTTGTACCAGAGTTGCTACCCCCGGATCGGGTGTATTGAACTCCTTGAGCAAGTAACCGCTAACTCCACTCACTAAGGCAACGGATGTTGCTACACCTGCTGTGGGTATTCCCCCAAAATGAGAGGTTTTCTTTGGGCAAGCAGGCGCAGCAGGAGAAGTTTTGGGGGTAGATTGAGGAGTTGCTGGTGCAGCGATAGACCTTTTATTTGTCGTGTCTTTAACACCAGGATGGGAGGGAGGTTTAAGTGGAATCTCTAACGGTGTAGTCGGTTCAGGATCGCTTAAGGCTTGGAGTGCCTCTACCACATCAATCGTAAACTTGTAACGGTCTTGGAAGTTGTAGCGTACCATTTGATTAATAATGGCAGCGAAGCGATCGCTAACTCCGGCGTGCTGCTGCCAAAAAATCTCCCCAGTCTGAGAGTTCTTCAGTTCCATCGGATTAAGTCCCGTCAGAGCCTGAATCGCCATCAATCCTAGAGCATAAATATCACCGCTCTGATGCTGAATAGCTTTGAATTGGGTGGGCAACATCTTGATGGTACTCAAGTCAGCTAAAACCAGCTTTTTATCCTGCTGTCGTCTAATCAGATGGTGCGGCTGAAGGTGGCAATGGATTGCCCCTTGGAGATGCACGAAGCCCAGAATTTCCAGAACTTCCTGTAACATTTGGATGGTCTGGTTTTCGTTCCAGCATTGACCCAGAGCTATTTCGGCACTAAGAGGTTGCCCCTCTACAAACTCTTGCACTAAGTAAAATCCGTGCTTCACCTCTAGACAATCTAAAAGCTTAGCAATGCGGTCATGCTGGCCTAGAGCAGCCATAATTTCCGCTGAGGGATTAAACAAATTTTTGATCGCCAGCTGTCCATCAGGTTCCTGACTAACAGGCTGGAGTAGTTTAACAAAACACCATGGGTTGTCCGGTTGGTAAGTGTCGGCAGCGATATAGGACTGAGCAGAACCCACGCCCTCCACAACTTTAATTACTTGATACCGTCCATCTTGCCCCAGCTGTTTTGCTACTTTCTTGGTGCTTGACGCTAATCTCGACATACACTCTACAGCAACGTATGGTGACGGTGATGTCCCTGCCAAGCTCAAAGTTTTGGCCCCCCCCCCCCCCCACCCTT
>DNXU01000208.1:45782-46173 GCA_003505715.1 Cyanobacteria bacterium UBA8803
GGGGGAGAACACTCTAGTGCAGCATCGCATAAGTTTTTATACAGTTAGACTTATAGTTAAGTAGCACCAAAACCCTTATTCAACAATCATTTCAGGACTTACGCAACTACCCTTCGACTATGCTCCCTTCGACTATGCTCCCTTCGACTATGCTCAGGGTAAACACCATATATAGTGGTGATGGTGCGTGAGCTACCGCACAACACACCCTACTAATAGAGGCTTTGCGTAAGTCCTAATTTATTTCCCCAAAGCTGCACTAATCTATTACAGATATCCTGGTTAACTGGACATCAATCAGGATAAAAACCGAATTTCTTCAGGTCTCCTGGCGAGCTGGGGTGATGGGTGATGGGTGATGGGTGATGGGTGATGGGTGATTGGTGATTGG
>DNXU01000208.1:46405-50688 GCA_003505715.1 Cyanobacteria bacterium UBA8803
AACAACCAACAACCAACAACTTAGTCCTGAAATACCATAATACTGCCCGAATAGCAAGCAACCCAGACTTGCTTAGTTTGGGGATCGTAAGTGATGCCAATAGGGTTGGCATTAACATTAACGGTTTGCAAAACCCTCATATCACTGGTGCTAATTTTACTAACGGTGTTGGAGTTGTAGTTCACTACATAAAGCCGCTGACCGTCATCAGATATGACCATGCTGCGAGGGGCTTGTCCGGTAGCCACTTTTTTGATGACTTGACCTGACCCTAGCTCAATTTTTGCTACTTTATCTTCCCCATTTAAAGTTGCGTAGAGATATTTGCCTGCCGGGTCTAGGCTCAGATGGCGGGGGGAATCTCCTATATTTTTTAACCAATCTACTGAAAAATCCTTGAGATCGACGATCGCAATATCATAAGACCCCATCACAGCCACATAAGCTTTTTCTGATGCCCCATCCACGACAATGCCCCGGGGATACCGACCCAGTTTCACCCGTCTGATTTCACGGTTTTCTTCCGGGTTCACGACGCTTAAGTCCCAACTGCACCAGTTGCTCACCAGTACCATGCGGTTATCTGGTGATGTGGCAACGTATTTCGGCACGGAACCGACTTCAATTGCTTGTTCGATCTCCAGGGTGTTGGTGTTAATTTTATATAAAAAGCTATTGTCTTTGTTTTCCGAGGGATAGCATTTATCATCCCCTGGATTGTTAAAGCCAGGGCCATACATTTGGTAGTTAGAAACCCAAACATAATTACCGTTATGGGAAAACGCAGCTTCAACCGGAGCGCCTTGATAAATTCCTTTCATCTTGGCATGACCGTGTTTGGCTAAATCCACGAAATCAGATAGGGTTTTAACTAACTTATACTCCCGGTTGTAAACCGTAATGCTGTGGTTGTACATCATGTTTTGGGCAAAAAACAAACCCGTCCCCGAATGCACGATGGATTTGGGTGAAATTTTGCCCTCAATGGTTTTTTTCAGGGTCATCCCAGTTGACTGACTCAGCAAATTGTCCTGAGTGTTTTCTTGACTTTCCTGCCCCTCTAAGGAAGATTCTTCCTGAGTATTTTCTGGACTGTCTTGTCCCTCTAAAAATGGGTTTTCCTGGTTCTTTTCTTGACTGCTCTGTCCTTCTAAGAAGGGCTGTTCGTTGAATACAGAATCTGGAGTTGCCTCTGGGGAAGGGGTTGGTTTTGGAGGAGTAGCTTCCAGCGCCGCTTGGGTTTGGGGGTCAACTACGCCCTCTGCGGGTAAACCTTTAGCTTTCTGGAATTTTGTTACTGCCGCTTCGGTTAAACTGCCGTAATAACCTGTAATTGGGCCGTCAAAGTAGCCCTTGGCTTGCAACTTTCTCTGGAGAGTGGCAACGGCAGAATTGCGAGTGCCGCGCTGAAGAATTACAGTAGTGTTCCCTAAACCCCTGCGGTCATCAGTAATGGCAGGAGTAAGAGGAGCCAGTTCTACAGGTGCTGGGTTACCGGAGTTAGATTCCAAGGTAGCACGGGTTTTGGGTCCGGCGATGCCATCTGATTTGAGTCTATTAGCTTGTTGGAATTTAATAACTGCTTCTTCAGTGCCGACACCGTAATAGCCTGTGATGGGTCCTTCAAAGTAGCCGCTGAATTGCAGATTTTTTTGCAGGGAGGCTACTTGAGAATTGCGATCGCCTCTTTTAAGAATGCCAGGAGTGCTAGCCGATTCTACAGGATCTTCTGCCACCTGAACAGGTGAAATATCAACAGGTTCGGGTGCCGCTTCTGAGGCAGGAGATTCGACAACGGCTGGGGTGTCAACTGGTTCGCTGGTGGATTTTGGGGAACGAGACTCTATTACCTGTTGGGTTTCAGAACCTGCAATCCCATCAGGGTTTAATCCCTTAGCTTTCTGGAATTTCTTTACAGCAGCTTCCGTTAAAGAGCCGTAATAACCCGTGACTGGTCCTTTGAAGTAGCCCTCTTCTTGCAACGATTTTTGTAGGGAGGTGACATCAGAACTCCGATCTCCTTTCCTCAGTGCCAGTACTGGACTAGCCAAACTGATAACGAACAGGGTAATGGTAAAGAAAATCAATGGAATCCAGGCTCCACTCAGGCGTTTTTTCCGATCGAGTTCCCAGAAAAATAAACTGTAACCGGAGGTTATTTCAGATTTTCGGTTTACCGATGGATCGTCAGTTACAGCGCGATCGCGAGAGGCTAGTTTTTCCATAGTTCTCCATCTTCCTGTCATTTTACGCTATGGTATACTACTCTATTTCACAAAGGCGAAGGCTTCAAGTATTTAGTAACTTATGGAAAAGCAATCAGCAAAACAGGAATATAATCAGCTAAGGGGAATGTGACGACCTTTGGTGAGTATTGCTCTGGGTAGGTGATTGCCTGCGGCAGGATTGGCGATCGCAACCCTCATTCGGAAAGGATACCGACGGGTAATGGTGCGTTAGCTTTCGCATAACGCACCCTACTAATAACTAATTCTGTTCCCCCCCCCCAAAAAAAAAAGGGGCATTAACCCTGGCTCAAAGGAAGAAACTGAAGTACCATGGGTCAGGATGGATGGAACCTAAAATACTTTACAGGTTGAGGAGCGATCGCTTAGTGATGGGCGAAATTCATGGTCATCACAGAAAATTCCTGAGTCTTCTGTACCGAGTACAAATTACTCCCCCAACTCCCCCAGCTCCCTCAACTCCCCAAATTTCTCTATCGACAATAAATCCGCCCTACCAGAGTTGGGGGGTTAGGGGAGCAGCAGCGTAAATTTGTTATGATTGCAAGTTAAACTAGCCTGAACTCCTCATCATATCCATCTACCCTTCAAGGAGAAGCCATCATTGTCTCGTCGCTACCTATTTACTTCCGAATCCGTTACCGAAGGGCATCCTGATAAAATCTGCGATCAGGTTTCCGACACTATCCTCGATGCCTTACTGACTCAAGATGACCACAGCCGCGTTGCGGCAGAAGTGGTTGTCAATACTGGTTTGGTACTCATTACTGGTGAAATCACCTCCAAAGCTCACGTCAATTTTGTCGATATCGCTCGCAAGAAAATCGCTGAAATTGGCTACACTGACTCAGAAAATGGCTTCTCAGCCAACAGCTGTGCAGTCTTAGTCGCTCTCGACGAGCAATCTCCGGATATTGCTCAAGGTGTCACCACCGCCCATGAAAGTCGGGAGGAAATGAGCGAAGATGAATTAGATGCCATCGGTGCGGGCGATCAAGGTTTGATGTTCGGCTTTGCCTGCAATGAAACCCCAGAACTTATGCCCCTGCCTATTAGTCTGGCTCACCGACTAGCCGAACGACTGGCACAGGTGCGCAAATCAGGTGAGTTGTCTTACCTGCGTCCAGATGGTAAAACTCAAGTTACCGTTATCTACGAAGATGGCAAACCCGTTGGCATTGACACCATCCTAGTTTCCACCCAACATACTCCCACTATTGGTGAGATTACCAATGATGCGGCTGTGCAAGCCAAAATTAAAGAAGACCTCTGGTCAGCAGTGGTGGAACCCAGTTTCCACGGTATTCACATCAAACCAGATTCACAAACCCGCTTCTTAGTCAACCCCACGGGGAAATTTGTGATTGGCGGCCCCCAAGGTGATGCCGGCTTGACAGGACGCAAAATCATTATTGACACCTATGGCGGCTATTCCCGCCACGGTGGCGGTGCCTTCTCCGGCAAAGACCCCACTAAAGTAGACCGTTCTGCCGCTTATGCCTGCCGTTATGTGGCTAAAAATATTGTCGCCGCAGGTTTGGCTGAAAAATGCGAAGTGCAGCTGAGTTACGCCATTGGTGTGGCTCGACCCGTCAGCATTATGGTTGACACCTTCGGCACTAGCCAAGTGGATGAACAGCGATTGCTGGAAGTGGTGAAGCAGAATTTTGAACTTCGTCCGGCTGGTATTATTCAGGCATTCAACCTGCGTCGGCTACCAGCACTACGGGGCGGTCGTTTCTATCAAGATACTGCTGCTTACGGTCATTTCGGGCGCTCAAATTTAGATCTGCCTTGGGAGCAAACGAATAAAGCTGAGTTACTCAAGGACGCTCTCAAACCGCTGTCAGTCTCAATGCGATAAGGCCTCCTAACCCTCTTCTGTCACTTTGGGAAAATTTGACCAATTTACGTCAATCCAGCCCACGAAAAATCAAGGTTTCACCCCAGTTTGACAGAAGAGGAATATTAAAACCCCAGAAAAACTGTTAAGAGTTCCCTATCCCCACGGAAAGACTTATTCAGCAAGCCCTATTT
>DNXU01000208.1:50811-51261 GCA_003505715.1 Cyanobacteria bacterium UBA8803
ATTACCAATTACCAATTCCCCAAATCTTCACGCTGCCATCCTCACTCCCTGCGGCAATCCACTGACCATTAGGACTGATGGTAACTGATGTGACTGAACTAGGAGAATCAGTATTGAGAACGCCCAACAACTCACCTGTAGGAATCTGCCAAATTTTAATCGTATCGCCTGCACTACAACCGATTAGGGTGCGTCCCTCAAGATTAAAAAGGGCTGACATCACTGGCCCTGAATAGCAGGGCAGAATATTGCAAAGTGCTGCTGTACCTAGGTGCCATAATTTTAGATTCCCATCAATACAACCTGCTGCGACAATCTCACCATCTAGGCTGATAGCCAGCGAGCAAATGGAGCTAAGATTACCAGTCAGCGTCAGGGGTGGCTCGGAGGTATAGAGAGGCCAAAGGGTAATCAGGCCGTCTCCTCCACCACTAACCAGGGTTTGCCCAT
>DNXU01000145.1:0-3663 GCA_003505715.1 Cyanobacteria bacterium UBA8803
ATGATGGATGAGGGATGAGGGATGAGGGGGTGAGGGGGTGAGGGGAAGAATTATTTGCTTAGTTCGTTGGGGTGAGAGCTGATCTTGCCGAGGAGGACAAAATCGGAAAAATAGGGAATTATAAGGTTAGTTGACTTGCCAGAGAGCAACCAGCCTCCAACCGATAGGGTTGTTGTGCTTTTTTTCACTCGCTGGGAATCCCCTGTTTTTAGACCGGGGAGTTTCAATATACTCAACAAGAGGATGAGCGATCGCTTGTACAGGGATGGATTCTACTGCCAAATTGTCGGCTGCACTGACTATCGTTGACCGGATACCTGTGGTACAGACTTCACAATTGTGGAAAGTCTATCGCACCGGCTTCTGGCTGAATCAAAAAATTGAATCCCTCAAAAACTTCTCCATTACCGTCTATCAAGGGGAAACGTTTGGCTTACTCGGTCCTAATGGGGCGGGGAAAACAACGCTATTGAAGACACTTTTAGGGATTGTGCGCCCTACCTCTGGGCGGGCGTGGTTGTTGGGGAAACCAATTGGCGATCGCGTTGTCAAGCAAAACATCGGCTATCTGCCAGAAAATGCCTATTTTTACGATTACCTGACTGGCTGGGAATTTTTGCAGCTAGCGGGTGATCTATTCCAAATTCCCAAGAGCGTTCAGTACCAACGCATTCCCCAGTTGCTGGAGTTAGTCGGGTTGTCCCAGTCAGCTGCTCGGAAAAAGCAGCTCAGACAGTATTCTAAAGGGATGCTTCAACGCATCGGTATGGCGCAAGCGCTGATTAACGATCCCGAAGTAGTGTTTCTGGATGAGCCAATGTCAGGACTCGACCCTATGGGACGCTACCAGATTCGAGAGATTATCCTCTCCCTCAAAAGCCAAGGCAAAACCATTTTTTTTAACAGTCATATCCTCTCAGATGTAGAGAAGATCTGCGATCGCATCGCGATCCTGGCGGAGGGAGAATTGATTTGCATGGGTTCCTTAGACGAGCTTTTGGGCAAAGCCGACCATTACCAGGTCAAAGGCAAAGGCGGTAACTTAGATGTTCTCAATCGCTGGATTGTGAATCTGGCCTTCGATGAGGATTGCTGGTACGGTCAATTACAAGGCGAACCCCAAGAGTTTATTGCCAGTCTCCGACTCATGGGAGCGCAGCTGATCGGTATTAACTTGGCTCGTGCCTCCTTAGAAGAGTTTTTTATGCACCAATTGCACCGTCGGGGCATTACTTCCCCTCATTGAAGGATGAGGGAGGAAGGATGAGGGATGAGGGATTTTCATCTTGGGAGTTGTAGATTATTGCCCTTAAGACAGAAATCGGATAATTGTTCAGTACGATATCGACAGTAATTCACATTCCGTCTTACAATCAAGGATTAATACAGTATCCGCAGTCGTTGCCAGCAGTAAAGTTTTTCGCGTTTGGCTAATCGCTTATGGTTAATAGCTAATTGCCCAGAGGCAGTTAGCTATTAGTTATTAGCACTCCTCAGCCTGACGTTTTATAAAAAATTATCCAGAAACCCTTAGTTGTTTTGTGAGGTTATTGCGTGCGTTACCAGAGCATCACTAAAAAAGAAGTCCAACAAAAGGCTCTCAGCCGCCAGACTGGTGCCTTTGCCTTAATTGACAGTCTTAAACGTCACGGTGTCGAGCATATTTTTGGCTATCCCGGTGGTGCAATCCTGCCGATTTACGACGAGTTGTATCGGTGGGAAGCGCGGGGAGAAATACAGCATATTCTGGTCAGACACGAGCAGGGTGCAGCTCATGCAGCTGACGGGTATGCCCGTGCAACAGGAAAGGTGGGGATTTGTTTCGGCACCTCTGGCCCTGGTGCTACCAACCTCGTCACTGGCATTGCCACCGCTCACATGGATTCGATTCCGATGGTCATCATCACTGGTCAAGTCCCGCGAGCGGCGATTGGTTCTGATGCGTTCCAGGAAACCGATATTTTTGGCATTACGCTACCAATTGTCAAGCACTCTTATGTGGTGCGCGATCCCAAGGATATGGCCTGGATTGTGGCCGAAGCATTCCACATCGCTAGCACCGGGCGTCCCGGACCAGTACTGATTGATGTACCCAAGGATGTCGGTTTGGAAGAATTTGACTACATACCAGTAGAACCGGGTACAGTCAAAATGACCAGCTATCGTCCGACGGTTAAGGGCAATCCTCGCCAAATTAACCAGGCATTGAATCTAATTCGGCAGTCTCAACGACCCTTGCTTTATGTGGGGGGAGGGGCGATCTCTTCCATGGCTCATGCCGAATTACAGCAACTGGCAGAAATCTTCCAAATTCCAGTCACTACTACCTTGATGGGTAAGGGGGCGTTTGACGAAGCTCATCCCTTAGCCGTAGGAATGCTGGGAATGCACGGTACTGCTTATGCTAACTTTGCTGTAACTGAATGTGACTTGCTCATTGCTGTCGGGGCACGTTTTGATGACCGGGTTACAGGCAAATTGGATCAGTTTGCCTGCCATGCCAAGGTGATCCACATTGACATTGACCCGGCGGAGGTAGGGAAAAACCGGGCACCCCAAGTACCGATCGTCGGCGATGTGCAGATGGTGTTGATTGACTTGTTGCGCCGATATGAAGAAATGGGGATTTCCGCACAACCCGACCAAACCCAGGAGTGGCGAGATCGGATTAATCGCTGGCGTCAAGATTATCCCTTACAAGTGCCGCAATATCCCCATAATCTCTCGCCCCAAGAGGTGATTGTGGAATTAGGGCGTCAAGCACCAAATGCTTACTACACCACGGATGTAGGTCAGCATCAGATGTGGGCTGCCCAATTCTTGAAGAGTGGACTGCGTCGTTGGATTTCTAGTGCTGGTTTGGGGACGATGGGTTACGGAGTGCCCTCCGCCATGGGTGTGAAGATTGCGCTGCCGGACGAACAAGTCATTTGTGTGGCCGGAGATGCTTCAGTGCAAATGAATATTCAGGAACTAGGTACGTTAGCCCATTACGGGATCAATGTCAAGACGGTAATTATCAACAACGGCTGGCAGGGGATGGTACGCCAATGGCAAGAGGCATTTTATGGAGAACGTTATTCCTCCTCAAATATGGAAGTTGGGATGCCGGACTTTGTGAAATTGGCTGAGGCTTATGGTGTAAAGGGTGTACGGATCGATAGTCGGGATCAACTTAAGGATGCGATCGCCGAAATTCTCGCTTACGATGGCCCAGTTCTGGCAGATGTCCGGGTAAATAAGAACGAAAACTGTTACCCCATGGTGGCTCCTGGTAAGAGCAATGCTCAGATGATTGGTTTACCAGAACGCCCCAAAGTTGAACAAACTGTTGAGGTTGTTCATTGCAGTAACTGCGGAGCCGAAAATCCTGCGAGTAATAATTTTTGTCCGGAATGCGGGACGAAAATTTAATAGGAGAAAAGGATGTTAGCTCTAGGAGAGCTGTGTAGCTGGTAATGGGTAATCGGCAATTGGTCAGTAATTTCTCGCCAATTGCCGATTACGCCTTGATATAATCTTGGTTCTATACATAAAGTCCTATGGCGATCGCATCAACGGAAAATCAAGGGTTGTGGTGGGTTATTGAGAATGGTGCAAGACCCCCTATGAGTAACCAATGCAAGTCGCAAGGGCGGGTTTTGACTTAAGTCATATCTGCGG
>DNXU01000145.1:3686-5947 GCA_003505715.1 Cyanobacteria bacterium UBA8803
TGTTTAACCGGACATGATATGACTGGCGTAGATGGGGATTCTTATGCTCAACTTGCTATTCATAAAATCACCGTTGAGCAACTCTCTACTGTCAATACTAATCCTTGGGTGAAAAACGTATGAAGTTATCCGATTTATCCCCAGCAATTATTGAAAAAGTTAAGTCAGTGCGATGGGACAGGATTATTGAAAAGCACGAAGGCCCAGAAAATTGGAAGTCGGTTCTGAGATATTACGAACCCGAGTTCTTGGACATTGAGGGACGTTGGGTGCTTCTGCCTGTCGAAAAATCGCACCATCCCAATATCACGATTCTGCGTTCGATTTGGAGTGCAGATGGCAATTCGCTGACACTGTTTCTCAAGGATACTACCTATGATGACGACCCTTTTTTCTCTGGCTTTATGGCAGTTTGCGATCGCCTGAATGGAGAAGACTTCTTTCTAGCAATTTTATATCACGAATGGTTTGTTATTGAAAGAGCCGAAGTTTTTGAACCCTGACCAACAAATGGCAAAACCTGAAAATTAACATCCCTACCTAACAAACTCACAACTGAAGACTTGCTACCTGTATTCCTCGGATCGAGCCGAATCACGACGGTGGCATCTGCTGCCGTGTGTGGGCACCGATAGGAGCGGTAGCAGCGTAATGATTCTGAAGCTGGTTCCTGGTGCGGTAAATACGACCTGCCGAGGTCACCAAACCGAATCTCCTCAAGTGGTTGTTCTGGATATTCTAAATATTAACAAGAGGCATTGGTATGGAGCCTCATTAAAGATAAAGTTCCATTGAGGAGGTAACAATTATGGCACTCATTCGTTGGGAACCTTTCCGGGAAATTGATACTCTTCAAGAAGAAATGAACCGCCTATTTAACAGCCTCACGCCTACACGCATGACCCAAGGGGGAGGTGGTTTTATCCCTGCGGCGGAAATGCACGATGATACTGAGGCGATTCATCTAAAAATAGAAGTTCCTGGCATGGAAGCTAAGGATATAGACGTGCAAGTTACAGCTGAAGCAGTATCTATCAGCGGCGAACGCAAATCGGAAACCCGAACTGAAGAACAAGGTATAACCAAGAGCGAATTCCGCTATGGGAAATTTCAGCGAGTGATTCCGTTACCAAGCCGAATTCAGAATACCCAAGTAAAAGCTGAATACAAAAACGGTGTTCTGACTCTTACCCTGCCGAAAGCTGAAGAAGAAAAAACCAAGGTTATCAAAGTGAACCTGAGTTAATCGGTTCTTACGGTAAAGGTGCGTTACGTTCCAGGGTAACGCACCCTACAGGTGAGAGATCTGGTAATTGGTTGTTGGTTGTTGGTTATTGGTTATTGGGAAAGCCCCGTCTAGAGGGGAGATGAATTGCGACCAATACAAAACTGAGCGACAGCGAGTCCTTATCGTTCTACCCACGTTTGTATCAGGCAAATGATGTTATCATTGTACAATGATAGTAATTAAAGCAAAGCTTAAAGGAACTCAATAAACGCGGATCGCTAAAAATATAAGGAGCGGCGGAGTTATGATTCAAACCATACCTAAACTAGTAACGTTTGATGAGTTTATTGAGTGGTATCCAGAGAATTCTGTCCACCACTACGAATTACGTAATGGGTTGATTGTTGAAATGCCTTTACCAACTGGTAAACATTCAGATCTAGGTGGTTTTCTCACGGCTGAGTTAAATTTTGAGATCCGACGGCTACTTCTACCTTATTCAATCCCCATCGAGTGCCTTGTCAGACCTTACCCTCATGATTCTGGGTATGACCCTGATGTAATTGTTTTAGATAAAATTGCTGTTAAATCGGAACCCCGTTGGGCTAAAGAATCGATTATTACCATGGGTTCTTCAATTCGCCTGATTGTGGAAATTGTTAGCACTAATTGGCATGATGATTATGCCCTAAAGTTAGATACTTATGAGGCAATGGGTATTCCTGAATATTGGATAGCTGACTATTTAGGATTGGGTGGTAGGCGTTATATTGGCAGTCCAAAATTACCGACTTTTTCAGTTTGTCGGCTGGTTGATGGGGAATACCAAATTAGTCACTTTCGAGGGGATGACCGGATTGTGTCAGAGGTTTTTCCTGAGTTGAATTTGACGGTTAATCAGGTGTTTAATCATGAGGTGTAGCGATTGTAATCGGATCGGATATTTTATCAGCATAATCCGTTGTTTAAAAATATCGAATCTGCGGTGATTTATAAGTCACCGGAAACAATTCCCCCATTCCCCTTCGGCTAC
>DNXU01000147.1:0-827 GCA_003505715.1 Cyanobacteria bacterium UBA8803
AGCCGAAGGGGAATGGGGAATAGTGTTATCTGATTGCCCATGCCCCGTTCCCTACGTTAGTCTTGGTAGAAGCCTTTGTATGGGATATTAGGGTTATTGCCCTCCTGTCCCATTCCTTGCCCGAAGGCTGAGCCAAACTAATCAACGACGGCATTAATCAGCACATCTGTTAGGGTCATGTCCTCCATATCCTCAATGGTGACCGTATCGACAATATCAAACTTGGCTCCGGCACCTTGCAATTCATCATCAAGAATCTTGAGAAATTTGGTAGCTTGAGGATCGCTGCCAATTTGGATGAAAGAAATTGCCAACTCTTCATCTCGCTCAATCCGCCGTGATGCTTCAATAATCACCTTCATCACCGCTTTCCGGTCATCAGGTTCCCCATCCGTCACCACTAACATGGTCTCTCCATTGGTCTTGGTTTGACCACTAGTCTTGCGCTGAAAATAGTTGTTGGTGGCATCTTGCAGGACGTTGGCTAAATCTGTGCGTCCAGATGGCTCATTTTCCCGAAAGATTTGGGTCACTTTATCAGAGGTTACATTATCGTAGCGTCTGAAGCGACCGGAGAATAAGTAAATAGTGATCCCATCGGGATCGAATTCCTCGCATTTAGTGGCTAAGGCCAAGGTAGACTCTTGCATCACATCCCAGCGGCTTTTGCCAGAGTGCTGGTCTCTAATCGACATACTGCCGCTTTTGTCGATGATCAAAGTATAATCCCGCTGTTCGAGCATCGAAAAATTTCCTAAATCTACTTAGTTCTTTTCAAGGGTATCAAAACCTAGCGTTTCAGCAAGGGGATGAGGGAGTGAGGGGGT
>DNXU01000147.1:1011-3291 GCA_003505715.1 Cyanobacteria bacterium UBA8803
ATCACCAATTACCAATTCCAGGGAGTGAGAAGGCTTCTACCAGTTGTTGAAGGTGAGTGAATTCGTGAGTAGCCATCACGGAAATGCGAATGCGACTGGTAGGTACGGTGGGGGGACGGATTGCTGGGGCGAAGATGCCAGCTGCTTTTAGCTGTTGTGCAGCGGTAAGGGTGTCTGTGACATTGCCAAAGGGTAAGCAGAGGATGGGTGACTCAGAAGGTAAAACCTTCAGTTTGGGCAACCGCTTTTGGATCAGCTGCTTGAGGGTATCCACATTAGCATGAAGTTGGGCACGGCGTTCGGGTTCTTGCTGGATAATTTGAACTGCTGCTAATGCGGCGGCTGTGTCAGCAGGAGATAAACCTGTCGTATAAATCCAGCTTGCCGCTCGATTGCGCAAGAAGTCAATTAAAGTTGGAGAACCTGCGACGTACCCTCCTAAACTGCCCAAGGCTTTACTGAGAGTGCCAACTTGCACGATCGCATGTCCGGTACAGCCGAAATGTTCCACACACCCCGCACCCGTTGCGCCTAAAACACCAGTAGCGTGAGCTTCATCCACTAGCACCATGCAGTTAAATTCTGCTGCTAGTGATAGTAGCTCTGGTAGGGGACAAAGATCTCCATCCATGCTGAAAACGCTGTCAGTAGCAATTAGGCAACGGCGGTATTGCCGTCGATATTGAGTAAGCTGACACCGTAGATCTTCAGTATCGCCATGAGTATAGTTGACTATGGCAGCACCGCTCAAAATGGCACCATTTTTCAGGCTGGAGTGATTGTATTCATCGCTGAGAACTAGATCCCGTTTCCCAACTAAAGCAGCAAGGGTTCCTAAGTTAGCTAAATATCCAGAGCTAAAGACTAGAGCGTCTTCAGTTTGTTTGAGAGATGCGATCGCTCTTTCTAATTCCCGATGCAGTTCTCGATGTCCGCTCAGCAAGCGAGATCCTGTACTGCCAGTACCATAATTTTTAGTTGCGGTAACTGCGGCTGCAATTAAACGCTCATCTCCTGCCAACCCTAAATAATCATTACTGGCAAAGTTAATCACCTCGCGCCCTGCCAACAGCACTACTGCACCAGGGTGACTTTGCAGAGTTTGTACTGAGCGATACCAGTCTGCCTTGTGAAGGGTAACGAGGGATTGCTCTATCCAAGCATAAGGGTCTGTGACCATTTTGAATACTTAAGATTCCTGTTCAGGTTCTGAAGGAGTCTCAAGTTGAGCATTCTTCCCTTTTACAGGCGGTATGCTCTCGACTAAACCCATCTCAAAAGCAACATCTGGTAAATCCCCGACGATATATTTGCCAGGTTGGAATATCTTGCCGGGGGTAAGACACATTTGTTTGAGTTGTACCAACTCACCAGGAGTAAACATTCCTCTCCACATTCTGCGCTCAATTCCCATAACCAGTACTCCTAAGCCCAATGCCAATATTCTCTAATTGTGGCAGTTGGAATGGGTACTTGTGGACAGAGGATAATTTTTTATCTGGGAACTCCTTAGAGGGTAGGGAGGATTCACAGCTGTGAAAGTTACTTGCACAAAAACCCTGACTAATTAGCCTTAGCACTACAACTAGAAAAGAAAGCGTACCCTGACGTGCAACAGGTGAGGGACATGAATCTAGTCGAGTCTATCAAAACGTTCGCTCCTCTGACCCCACAACCGTTGAAACCCAACTCAGACTGCAACTATCAATTGGGGGTTAGTCTACCACTCAATCCAGGACAGCTTACTAACGTATTGGGCATTCCGCTCCATCAGGTGAAACATGCACCTGATGAAATAACGATGAGTGCGGCATCCCGATACTGGACGCTGGTGAGAATTGATGCATCTGGAAAACGCCACATTGAGTCACTGGCATCAGCTAAGGCGTTTTTCTCCACATCGTTTCCAGAATTTACGACCCAAAGCAGAGTACCGGATGTCCTCATTCAGCGTCAACTCCTGCATTGGATGAGAGAGGTTACCGTAGCAGATCCTCATGTACGTCTCCAGGAAGGGGAGGAAGTCGCGGGTACAAAACCAGCTAACCAACTAGATAACGATCAGATCAATAGAAGTTTCCTGGCAGAACTTTGTCTGCGCTGCTTTATCTCCAGCCAAATTGATCGCGTGTGCCAGAGGTTGGCAACACGGTTTGGTATTGAAAATGGTTTTAACTCCAGCGATCTATTGTCCTTAGTCTTAGATGATGGCAGCATCAGATGTACTATAGGACTTACGCATTGTGCCCCCCCAAACCCCCAATCCTGGGGGGAGAAATT
>DNXU01000147.1:3325-9056 GCA_003505715.1 Cyanobacteria bacterium UBA8803
GGGGGCGTTTGCGTAAGTCCTACACTAGAAACGCGATCGCACCCAACTCAACCTCCTATCAATCGCTGACCTGTGAAATCCTGCAAAGCTTTGACCCAGAACAGAGTAGCTTAGGAAGCTGGACAACTCGCTTGGTGAAGCACCACAAAGAACTCAATGCTTTTTTACTCGAACGCGGGGTATATCTGGTTAGTGACTGGGCTATCCTCAACGATACCAGCTCCAAACAACTTCAGCGCATTTTCTCAGAGTTTCATCAACTCACGCCCTTTGAGATCAAACAAGCCAGCCAACTCTTAGAAAGCTATCATGCCGTCTATCGCGCTCAACGCCTCCAACAACGTCAGGCGGGGATCGGGGGACGCTGCCTCCCTCCCACAACTGAGCAACTCCAAGAAATGGCTCAACGCCTTGCTACCCAAACTGCTCAAATCTATCGCCCCGAAACTGTCATGGCAAAACTGCAAGCGATCGCCTCTCGCCTGCGCCAGTATCGTATATATGTGCGGGGTGGTAGTCTACCAACAGAATCGATTGATACACACATACCTAGCGAAACCAGTGGCAGGATCAAATTCCGTGACTTTAACGATAACCGCAACACCACTGACGAGCAAACTGAATTTTTGAGCCTCTACCGTCAACAAGTCCTGCTTAGTTTAGACCAAGCTATTGCCAAGGTCACTCAAGAGTATGTGAGGAGATTAAAGTGCCAAGATCCCACTAAAGCGCAAAACTTCATCACAGCGTTGCAGCTATTTCACACTGAAGGACTGTCTATGGGGGAAATTGCCAAGCGCTTGAACCTAAAAGCTCAGTTCCAAGTGACTCGTCTGCTCAAACTCAAAGCCTTTCGCGCCGATGTACAGCAGGAATTCTTGAGCTTTTTGCGCGATCGCGTCATCCATAAAGCCAAAGCTTACACTGACTCAGGACACCTCCAAGCTTACAGCGCCCAAATTGTAGCTGCGTTGGAGGAGCAAGTGAGTGCGATTATTCAAGAAGCGGCAACGGAAGCCAGTACGCCCAATTGCGCGAAAACGAGTCTTTTTGCCGAAAGAGTTTGCTGTTACCTAGCTTCACCAACTTAATACTTACGCACAACCTCTATTAGTAGGGTGTGTTATGCGATAGCTAACGCACCATACAGTTGCGTAAGTCTGCTCCCGGTGGGTGTTACCCTGCCATGCGAGCGCTCATGATAGACTTGAATGCTGCTATTGCCTCCGGTGTTGGATTGGTAGTTTGCCATGCGGGACGTGCCATTATGCGATCGCACCAAGCACTCAGTTTAGGATAGTCACTCAAGGAGACACCTCCTCTCGGCAACCAGGGTATGACGGTGCCAGCAACTGCTTCAGCTAGAGTTATGTTGTCGCTACCCAAGAAAGGGCGGTCATCCAATAAATGTTCAAAAAACTTCAGCACTGTAGCAATTTTCTGCTGTGCCTGCTCAATTTTGTCTGGGTCTCCTCCCGGCAAGTCTAGCATCTGGAACATGAGTGGATTCATGGCAGGCAACAACTCATTCACCGTTACTAGTTGCACCATCCGCACGGTTGCTACATCCTGGGCTTCTTGAGGCAACATCGCCGGGGTGCGGTACTTGGCCTCCAAATAGTCTAGAATTGCCAACGATTCCACTACATTAAAGTCGTCATCAACTAAAGCTGGAATGTGGTGGAAAGGGTTAATTGCCAAAAAATCTGGTTTAAACTGTTCCCCATCTAGTTTTATCTCTACCAGTTCAAACTCAAGCCCTTTTTCCAGCAGTGTCACCCAGACCCGGCGGGAGTTGGGAGAAATTGGTGCATGATAAAGCGTCAGCATGAGAAAACCTTAAAGCTTTAGAAGTAGGGCAGGTATTACTAATCTTACTATCTTATTTGAGTCTTTTTGTATCTGACTTTATGACCCGCCAGAGACTCAAGTCTCTGGCTAATAGCTCAAGTCCACTAAAGTGGACTAAAATTCTTATCTTCCAGTCGTCTTTAGACGACTTGAGCTATTAGCCAGGGGTTTAAACCCCTGGCGGGTTATTGCAACTGTTGCAATATCTCAGGTGGAACAAACTCACAGTTCGGCTGTCTTCTTGGCGTTAAAAAAAAGACTGTGTTCCTGTAAAAATCCTGCCTTGCTACCACTTCACACCCGTGAAACTTACTTTCACAAAAGCACTAACCTCTAAGTTTCAGGACTACAACTAGAAGGTAAAGCGTACCGCTGATCTGCAACAGGCACAGGAACATGGATACCGTTGAATTCATCAAAGCATTTGCCCGTCTCACCCCAAAACAGCAGGAAGTGCTGCTGAACGTTTTACCCTATGCTGCCATCCCCCAGTACCTACCTCAACCCGCAGCGCCATCAGAGGTATCAACACAACGCTCGGATCTGGCTTCTAATTTTTATATAGAACGGCCAAAAATTGACGAACGCTGTTATCAAGAACTGGCCAAACCTGGTGCCCTGATTAGAATTAAAGCCCCTTGCCAGATGGGTAAAACCTCCCTAATTACCAGGATTCTCCATCAAGCTTCTGAGTACGGCTACGCCACAGTTTCCTTAAACTTACAATTGGCAGACACTCAGGTGTTCAACGACCTGGATCGGTTCTTACAATGGTTTTGTACCAGCATTACCAGACAATTGGGGTTACCCAATCGGTTAGGTGACTATTGGAAAGGGATTTTTGGCAGCAAGGTGGCTTGTAAGTCTTACTTGGAAGGCTATTTACTACCCAACCTGACAACTCCCCTGGTATTGAGTTTAGATGAGGTAGATGTGGTATGTAAATATCCCGAAATTACTGCTGATTTTTTTGCTCTGTTGCGGGCGTGCCATGAAGATGCCAAGTATCGCCCAATTTGGCAGAAACTCCGATTGGTACTGGTTCACTCCACAGAAGTTTTCTCCCCCATGTCCATCAATCAATCGCCCTTTAATGTCGGCCTACCGATTGAATTACTGGAATTTCAACCTCCTATGGTACTGGAACTAGCTCAGCATTATGGATTGAGTTGGGGAATACCACAGGTTGAGGAGTTAATGGCAATGGTAGGCGGGTATCCCTATTTAGTACAATTAGCTCTCTATGCTATTGCCCACTCGGAACTAACCCTACAACAACTTCTAGAAACCGCCCCCACTGATACCGGAATCTACAGCGACCATTTGCGGCACCATTTAGAGAATTTACAACAGCATCCAGAATTAGCAGCTGCTGTAAGAGAGGTCGTCAATGCACCTTACCCAGTACGATTAGACTCTATGCTAGCTTTTAAACTACACAGTATGGGATTAGTCAACTTACAAGGAAACAAAGCAAGACCTCGCTGCAATTTGTATCGTCAATATTTCCAAGTGAAACTCCAAGGAATGAAACTTTCTATTTACTCAGCACTTTCAAGTTAGTAAATGGTAATCGGTAATCGTTAATGGTACAAAAAACCATCTTTTTACCAATAACCAACAACCAACAACCAATAGGTTTTTGAGGAGTTTAATAAGTAGTTTTTCTAAACCGGATTTTGTATCACAAGACCTACACAAAAACCCCCAGCTCCTTTAAAAAGCTGGGGGTATTAATTGCTACATTATCTGTAGCCAAACAGTTTTACCTGTATTAGACTGGATAGTTTCAGCTTATTCACGGGTTCAATACAGCTCCAGAGAGTCTCTGGGGCTTTTCGTGTCGTGACATCATAGCAAACTTTGCCGATGATGTAACCACTTATCACAGACGACATCTGCTTTTCTCAGTCTGCCCCTTGCTGAACTGTTTTGGGTTTAGCAATGATGAAGATGGTTTGAAGAGTTAATGAAGCAAGTAGCTATCTAGAAAATAAGGATGAGGGATGAGAGGGGAGAGCCAGAAAGATTTTCATGCCTTGGTGATGAGCACACAACTAGTAGTACCTATCTTGATGGCCTTTTCAGTTCAGCGACTTGCTGCTCTAATACTTGTATGCGTTCTTTAAGTTCAATGACTAAAGTAGCAAGTCGGTCAAACATTGGATCGGATGATAAGGCTTGCCTGGAAGTTCTGGGGGTCACTGGAGGCGCTGGTTGATTGGGAGTAGGACTTTGGGGGAGCGATCGCCCACTCAAGGCAGATAGCTGAGATTCAATCCGGCTGATTTGCGATCGCAATTGAAAATTTTCACTTTCTAGTCGAGAGATACGGGATTCTAGGACGGCTGATGATTGAGCCAGCGTTAAACGGGGTAGGATAGTATATCCACAAATTAACGCAATTCCCCAAATTATCGCGATTTTTTTAAGCATAGTTCTCTAAATACACCCATCATCTTAAACAGGTTGTATTTCTATGGTGCCAAACTTGCTAGCCAAGTACTTGTTGCCTTAGGCGATCGCAGATGAATGACTTGGAGATGAGCGTATTCAGGTTTCTGAAAGAGTAGGGGATAGTTTTTTCGCTTTTGTCGATAAGTAGTTAACGCCCATAGAAGAATAGACTCGCGGCTGAATGTGCGCTGCCATGTCTCTCGATTGCCATTCCAGAGTTCTTCTTGCTTTACCACCCGCCAAAACGTTCGCCACATCAGGCGCGACATAATTACGGGTAGAGAATAATCGAGCCAAATAACTGTGTTAGCCCGATGCCAGACAATATCCCTTACCCTGCTGTAGTTTCCATCTACTACCCAGCTTTCCGTATTGAGAGACTCTTCTACACGTTTGCGGAAGACATCCGTTGAGGCTTCCTGCCAATTTGGTTCGTGATTAAAGGCATCTAGTTCCACATGAGGGATGGCAAGATATTGAGAGATGTGGCGTGCCAAGGTAGTTTTACCTGAGCCAGTTGTACCTACTACGGAAATTCGATAACTGCTATTGTAGGAATCCATTGTTTTGCAAAAAATTGCTACAAAACTTAAATTTTTACCCAAGTCCAGTTACGATTAAGTGATTTTTAGTGAATCCTCTCAAGGAGAACTAATGAAGCAGAAGCCATCTTTATCGGATTTTTCAACACTAAAATATACCTTCATATTTTGGACATTGGGCAGTTTGTTAATAATCTTAAGCATTAAATATTATATCTTAAGTTGGTTGTTTTTATGGTCAAGTATCAGTTTTATTTTGGTGGGAATAGCTTATGCTGGTCTAGGGGCAAAAATATTTGGTAAAAAAGCCAATGGCAAAATAAGCAAATTATCTTTAGTTATTTTGCTACCTTATCTATTACTAACGTGGATAACCTGGCACCTGCAACGTTGGCTTAGCACAGAAGATTGTTGTAATGAAATAACCCCAGGTATTTGGCTGGGGCGCAGAGCTTTCCTCAAGGAATTGCCGGAAAATATCGACTTAATTGTTGATTTAACTGCTGAATTTTCTGAACCTAGCCATGTTATTATAGGCAAAACTTATATTTGTATCCCGACATTAGATACCTCTGCCCCCCAGGAGACAGTATTTAAGGAACTCATCCAAAAAATATTAGTTTGGGACGGCAATGTATATATTCATTGTGCTTTGGGACACGGACGTTCAGCTACTGTTGCCGCTGGTGTTCTCCTGGCCAAAGGCATAGTTAATGACTTCCATCAAGCAGAAAAAGTCCTTTTAACTATACGTCCGAGGATTAAATTCAGCCAAGTTCAAAAAAAACTGTTAAAGAAAATGTCGAGAGTCTTATAATTTGGTTCAACTCTTAATTTGCGATCGCATCAACGGAAAATCAAGAGTTCTGTTCGTTTATTGA
>DNXU01000148.1 GCA_003505715.1 Cyanobacteria bacterium UBA8803
ATATTATGGGTGTTTAACCGGACTTGATATCACTGCCTCACCTCCTCACCCCCTCACTTGCTCACTCCCTCACCCCCTCACCCCCTCCGATCTAGCCACCATATTGCCAGCCAGTACTCTCCAGCACGAGCGGCTCGCCTTCTCGATGAACTCCGGAACCAATTACTTGACCCACATAGACTGTGTGGTCACCTTCTTCCACAGCGCTGATTACTTTGCACTCAATGTAACCGAGGGAGTCAGTAATAATCGGGCAACCCGTTGCGTCTCCCTGGTAAAATTCCACATCCGCAAACTTATTGCCAACGCGGCTTTGAGGCTTGAAGAATTTTGCTGCCATATCTTTTTGGGTGCTTTCGAGGAAGCTGAGGCTAAACACCCCGCTCTTTTTCAGCATTTCATGGGAGCCAGTTTGTTTCTTAATACAGTTGACTACTAGGGGTGGATCGAAAGAAGACTGCATCACCCAGCTAACAGTAAAACCGTTGAGTTCGTCACCATCTTTGACGCCGCAGATATAAACCCCATGGGGGATCTTGCGCAGCATCGTTTTTTTCGCTTGTTCGTCTAGCAAGGGTATCTCTCCCTGATTGCTCACACATCGCATTAAGTTTACCAAGAGGCAAGGCAAAAGGGGCAAGGGGTCATGCAATATTTCGCTCCTCTCAACCCAAACTACAGGAGCTAACTGCTCTCCTAACTCAAAACTTGGTTATTAACAGCAGAGCTATTTCCAGATGTTTGCTCTAATTCCGAGGAGTCTTTAACAATTTTCGGCTTCGGAAATTTACATCTTGTCAAATTAGCTCTCCGCCAATCCACTTCAGCGATTATTGCTCCTGAAAAATCAGTATTTTGCAGCCAAGCTCGATTAAATATAGCTTTAGTCAAATCTGCCTTCTTGAACGAGGTGCCAATTGTATTCCTAATCAATTTGAGCAATTGGATGAAACCACCTAAACCTATAGCCAGAGCCAGAAAGGATTGCAGAAGGCTGATCATTCCAGGTATGATCTTACTCTGGCCAAAATTATGAATTGCCCAAAAGAACGCTGCAACTAGAGCCAAAGCCCCAAACACAACAAAAAATCCAGCTGCTACTATCAACCCCCCATTAGCTCCTCTCCCTTGAGCTGACACAATAGCCTTGATTAACACCCCAATTCCTACGATGGTCACAGTACCACAGGGAGGCATTAATACCTTCGCCTGAGGTGTCGCGATTACCATCAGAGAAGCCAAAAAGCAAATTCCCACTATAGCCACCATCAACCCTAAAGCTCCAGCCAAACCCAACGTTAGCAAGATAGCTACTTTTTTATGGCTAAGTCCTGCTTTAACTCCTTGGAAATTTGCGCCAACTAACTTAGTATGGCTGAAATCACAGCCCCGAATATCAGCACCGCTAAAGTTTGCCCCTGTGAGGTTTTGGCCTTGAAAGGAGCGGTTTTGGAGGTTTTGATTGGTAAAGTTAAGAGTTGCTTTATGGTTGTATTCTGGCAAAATACCTCCTTGATAGGTGTTCTAACAGCAAGGCTTGATTCTTAGATAAATCAAAGACTCTGGTGTGCCTCACGAGAGTGGGAACCGCTATACATCAAACCTTAGTTGCTGGATAAGGAAAAAGTTCCCGAAATCCTAACCGACGTTGCCGTGGTGACTCTGGAGTTAGGTAACTCCATAACGTTTCCCAATAAAAGAAGGATACGCCATCAAAACCGCGATCGCGAACCTTCTGAACCTGCTGCTGAATTTGTTTCATCGCAACCGGACGCTGTCCTGTCCCAGTGGTGATTCCAATGCTAACGGGAATGCGCTGACGAGCTTCCTGCACCGCTGATTGTATCAATTGTGCCTGAAACCCACTCAAGTCCTTACGATAAACCTGCACGACTAACTCCTCTACCCAACCCTGCTGTACCCAAGTTCGCCAGTCTTGGAGATAGGATTTGTAGGCAAACGGCTGGGGGTTAGGAGACAGGGATACCAAACAGTCCGCTTTTACAGATTTAACCGTCTTGAAGATCCTTCCCATAAAATCGCTAATCTTATCAGCTCGCCAACGCATCCACTCCGGATCTAAAGGAGAGTTGGGAGGACTTTGACCCTGATGTTCTTGCTGGTAAAGTCGCACAGTGAAGGGATCGTAACCCAACTCCACTGGCATACCAAAGTGGTCATCTAGCTGAATCCCATCTACGTCATACTTGGTTACCACTTCCACAATCAGGTTAAGGATGAGCTGCTGTACCTTGGGATGTAAAGGGTTGAGCCAGACTTGATAGCGATCGCTTAGGCTCTTGGCAGAAGCAATCCCAGCTTTCTTGTAATTAGATCTCTTACTAATCCAATTAGGATGACGCTGTGCTAGTTGAGAATTAGCAGGTGCCATGAAGCCATATTCAAACCAGGGAATGATCCTCAACCCTTGGCGATGTCCTTGCTCAACAATCTCAGCCAGAACATCTCGCCCCAACCGCATTACCCTTAACAAGGGGTCTTGTCCTTGACCCGTAATTGGTTTAGCTACAGTACTGGGATAAAACGTATGTCCCCGGTTCCACACGACCGGATAAACAGTATTGAAGTTCAGTTTAGAGAGTTGGTCAAGTGCCCGATTGATTCCCCAAGGGGAAAATAGCACTCCACTGGCAACATTCGTTAGCCAAACACCCCTAATCTCGGTTAAAACCACAGGGGTTGGTGAACTGGCTAAAGATCTTGAGAATGTACTGCCGTTATAGGAAGCTAGTACTAAACTGAGCACCAATCCCCAGCATAGGCAGTACCTGAAAAAGAGGGAAGAGGGAATGAAAATCCTTCTGCTCCTATTCCCTGTTAAGAGTTCCCTGTTCCTTATTTTCCAGACAGACACTATAGCGAGAGCCTTTCAAGGTAAAGAGCTGTAGAGTAAGCGAAACGGTCAGCCGATGTTGGCATAATAGCGCTCCTTTGCTGGATATCATCCAAGTCAACCCCATACAGCTTTGTTCCTCTTAAGTCTGCACCACTGAAATCTGTTTTTCTCAAAATTGCCCAAGTCAGGTTTGCCCCTTCTAAAGATGCTCTCGCTAGGGTAGCTGATGTTAAGTCTGCCCCTTGGAAATTAACTCGCTCCAACTGTGCTTCTGTTAAATTAGCAGCTATTAAGTTAGCTCCTTCTAAGTTCGCACCACTTAACCTCGCTGCCCTAAAATTAACTCCCTCTAAATCAGCTCCACTGAAATCTACTCCCTTTAACCAGGCTCGGCTGAAGTTGGTAAAGTTCAAAGACGCTCCATATAACCTCGCACCGATTAGCCTGCCCTCAGATAAATTAGCCCATTTGAAGTTAACACCATTAAGATTAGCATCTCGCAGATTGATCCGTTTTAACTGCGCTCCGCAGAGGTTGGCTCCCCACAAATTAGCACGTCTCAGATTACTACCGCTCAGATCTGCGCCGCTCAGTTTAGCTCCTGGCAGCTTAGATTTTACCATGAAGGCTCCGCTAATATTGGCTTTTGTCAGATCGGTTTCTACCAATTTAGCATCGCTCATTTTTACAAAACTCAGATTAGCCCAGTTCAATTGAGCGCCACTTAAGTCTGATTTGATTAAAAACGCCCTACTCAAATCAGCACCTCTCAAGTTAGCGCCTGTCAGATTAATTCCTATTAAGGTTACCCCTCTTAAGTCTGCACCGCCAAGGTCAGCACCAGCAAAATCTCGATTTCCCTGCTCATAAAGCCTGAGAAGATGCCTAACTTTCATAGCCCAAGTCTTCCAATTACTATTTGTTATTCTGAAGGATGGCAAGGCTTTAATAATTAATTTACTTTGCCCCGCAATTCAAAATTCCTTTTTCGTATTTTAAAACTAAATCCTCTTGTCAAGATTTTATACCCTTTTCTGCTAATCTGCTACAAATTGATCTCCAAAGCTTCTAAATAGGCTAAATAGATATGTAGCCTTTTCCAGGAAAAGTGGTATTAATTTATTATTAATCCTTCTTACTAAAAAATTATACTGCTGTCAGATAGGAGCTTTTATTGAATAAGTCTATTTTCGTTATGAAGTTTAAATAAATATTTGTAAAGTCAGAGAAATCTCACCCCCCACCCCCTCACCCCCTCACCCCTCACTCCTCACTCCCTCACCCCCTCA
>DNXU01000203.1:0-162 GCA_003505715.1 Cyanobacteria bacterium UBA8803
ACGCGGTCATGAGAGTCCGGTGATGACTGTCGAGTTTAGCCCCGACGGCAAGACTCTGGCCAGCGCTTCTAACGACAAGACCGTGCGCTTGTGGGATATCCAAGGTCAAGAATTAGCCGTCCTACGCGGTCATGAGAGTGAGGTGAGGACTGTCGAGTTTAG
>DNXU01000203.1:469-642 GCA_003505715.1 Cyanobacteria bacterium UBA8803
ATTTCATGATATCTTAGTCGGTTTTAACCGACTTAAGCTATGAGCCAGGAAATTGATTTCCGGGCGGGATTTATAGGGGAATTTATAGGTGGAATGTATAGTTTTGCAAGAGGTTTAATATAATCATCAAAAGGCTTCATCCCCTACAGCTAACTGGTATTTTGAATTAACCA
>DNXU01000203.1:788-962 GCA_003505715.1 Cyanobacteria bacterium UBA8803
ATTTCATGATATCTTAGTCGGTTAAAACCGACTTAAGCTATGAGCCAGGAAATTGATTTCCGGGCGGGATTTATAGGCGGGATTTATAGGTGGAATGTATAGTTTTGCAAGAGGTTTAATATAATCATCAAAAGGCTTCATTCCCTACAGATAACTGGTATTTTGAATTAACCA
>DNXU01000203.1:1011-1289 GCA_003505715.1 Cyanobacteria bacterium UBA8803
CTCCGCCAGGGAATTAATTCCCTAGCTCATAGCTCAAGTCCGTTAAAACGGACTAATTTCATGATATTTTAGTCGGTTTTAACCGACTTAAGCTATTAGCCCGGAAATCAATTTCCGGGCGGGATTTATAGGGAAATTTATAGGTGAAATGTATAGTTTTGCAAGAGGTTTAATATAATGATCAAAAGGCTTCATTCCCTACAGCTAACTGGTATTTTGAATTAACCATTTGTGAAATCCTGAGGTTTTTAGAGTAATAGATATCTGACAAAAGTATT
>DNXU01000203.1:1360-7725 GCA_003505715.1 Cyanobacteria bacterium UBA8803
GTTAAAACGGACTAATTTCATGACATCTTAGTCGGTTTTAACCGACTTAAGCTATGATCCCGGAAATTGATTTCCGGGCGGGATTTATAGGCGGCATTTATAGGCGGCATTTATAGGCAGGATTTATAGGTGGGATCTATACTTTTGCAAAGAAGCCTATTATATCTTGCTCCCCCTCGCCCTAAATGGGAGAGGGGGCTGGAGGTGAGGGCTAAATACCCATATTGCCGCACAGTATATCCTGTGCCTGGTCGCAAATTTATCTATTAGATTTTTGGCGCTCTTTACTTTTCAACTCTCCCAACTTAGGACTCCAAAATACCTCGTTTTTAGTCCAAAAATAAGCTACATCTTTACATTGGTCTTGGCGAGAAGTTGGATTAGAACAACGCAGCATCTTCTTGATCTGACCATCTCTTGTGTATTCATACAATTCCAACGGTTGACCGCAACTCGGACAAGGATGCTCAGTCAATTTAGATGGGTTAGCTGGCGGTGCAGGACGGGAGGATTTTGGTAACTCATAATTAGCAAGCGTCGGATTCCAAAACATTACTGCCCCACACCCTCCTTGGCGGTTATCGCAGCTTAAAAAATGGTCGGCTTTGAGTTTCTGGGATTTAGAAAATACTCTAACCATCGGACGCTGACATTTAGGACATTGATAATCAGTCTGTTCGGTTTGAGGACGGTTTTGAGTTTGACCTTTCGCCTTAGTCTTAGGTTGGGTACTCTTAGATTGGCTAGTCTGAGGTTGGTTAGTTTTAGGCAGCACCTGCACTTGGGCAACGGCATGGTTGAGGGCAGGGGCAAAGTAATCCCGGTGCCAATCAGTTAAGTAACGTTCCCAATCTAATTTTCCTGAGGCGATCGCATCCAAATCCGCCTCCATCTTGGCAGTAAATTCTGGCTGAATCAGATCGGGCAATACCTTGGCTAAAAATTCATCTAGTTCCATACCCAGTAGCGTCGGCTGCAATTTCCCTTTGATTAACTGCACGTAATTGCGAGCTTTGAGGGTCTTAATCGTGGGAGCATAGGTACTGGGACGACCAATACCAGAACGTTCCATCACTTGCACTAATTTGGGTTCGGTGTAGCGCGGTGGTGGTTGGGTTTGCCTTTTCTCGGCATCTGCTTTATCCAGGGTGAGAGGTTGCCCCTCCTGCACTGGGGGTAATTGGGAATCGGAGGCGATGTTATTCCAGTAGCGGGTATAACCAGGTTCAATTAATACCTGCCCTCTGGCTTCCCATAATACTGCCCCCGACTGAGTCACAATGCGAGTTTTAGCAATTTGAGCTGGACAGCATTGAGTGGCGATCGCTCTGTTCCAAATCAGCCCGTACAGCTTGGCCTCATCCCCCATCATTTGAGAGGATAATAGTTGCGGTGTCCGCTCGATATGGGTGGGACGGATCGCTTCGTGAGCCTCTTGTGCCCCAGATTTAGAGCGATGGAATGCCACCTTAGACGGTACATTATTGGGGTCGTGTTCTAAAAGCCATTGCCTTGCCGCAGCACAAAACTCAGGACTGAGGATAACTGAATCCGTCCGCATATAGGTGATATGCCCAGCTTCATAAAGCTTTTGGGCAATTTTCATCGTTACTTCAGGATTCAGCTTCAGTTTAGAACCTGCCGCTTGCTGGAGAGTGGAGGTGGTAAACGCTGCCGGAGGAGATTGCTTAACTCTCTTGCTCTCAACTTTGACAACTTGATGGGCATGGGAACGGGCGATCGCAACTAATCTATCTGCTTCCACCTGGGAAAGTACCCGTTTCCCCTCCGCCACGGGATCTTCTTCTCCAGTATCATCCTTCTCACTACCACTGCCATCTGTAGATTTTTCTGAGGGCGTTTTACTAGTTTGCTGGTTAGCACTGCCAGCATAAAATGCCTTAAATCCCTCTTTATACTCAACCCATACCACCCAGTAATCTTGGGGCTTAAATGCCAAAATCTCTTGCTCCCGCTTTACCAGTAGATGCAACGTCGCACTCTGCACCCGTCCCATCGACTTGCAGCCATTATTCAACCGCCATACCAACTGACTGCCCTTATATCCCACCAGCTTATCCAGACAGTCCCTAGCACGCCCTGCTGCAACTAATTTCGGATCAAGGGTTCTCGGGTTAGCGATCGCCTTTTCCACTGCTGACTTAGTAATCTCGGTATAGGTAACCCGCAGGGGATTCTTCAAGCGTAACTCTTGGGTTAAATGCCAACCAATCGTTTCCCCTTCGCGATCTGGATCTGTCGCCAGGTAAACCCTGTCAGCTTGGCGTACAGCACCTCGCAACTCAGAAATAATTTTCTGCGCTTGGGTATTTCTGAGCACATAGCGGCAGCGAACGTGGGCACCATCTAAATCAAAACCTAAAGCATCTTGACCATCATCTGCCAATTCCCGAACGTGGCCCATACTGGCTTTAACACTCCAACCAGCACCTAGAATTGACTTGAGTTTTTTAACCTTACCACCCGATTCAATAATTAACAGATTAGCCATAACTCATCTATTGACGTACTCCCATGACTGAAGTAGGGTGCGTTATGCGGTAGCTCACGCACCATTACCACTATTAGTAGTTATGCTTTGCTAACGCACCATGATTAAGCTTTTTATCCCTCCATCACCTGATTGAACCTATCTCGCCCCTCATGATAATCCTTACTCTCATACCCCATCACATACCGAACAATCCACTTTTGAGATTTTCCATCTGCTAGAAGTAAGGAGATCGCTTTCCTGAGTACCTCATCCCCATCTACAAACTGCTCAATAAACCAATTTTCTGTTTTCCTAAACCCCCCCTTATCATCCGAAGCACCATACCCTAGATAAATTGCTCCCAACAATGTCTTCATTGACTTGGCTAAAACTTGATCATTTGCCAGATTCAGCGCCGTTAAATCCGCTGCGGTTAACTTACTGATACACTTCTCCTGCCGCTGTTTAGTAGTCAACTCGCTATGCAATTGCTCCAACCTGCCAACTCTGACATTGGGCAGATAGCGATACAGGTAATCAGCCACCACTCCCTTCAGTAGGGTATCCCCCACAAACGCTAGCTGCTTGTTGGGTGAAGAGCGCTCTTTGATAGGTTTTAAATGACGCTCTAACACTGGGGCAATCAAATACTTTACCAGCCAGTTCCTGGTTTGAGAAAAGCCCCGATCGACGTGAATTGCCCCTACCAAGGCTTTAAACCCTTGCTTAAAGATATGGGGCGATTTCTGACGCAGTAAGGATCGTTCTTGCTCCATCGCCAAAAACGGATAAGCTTCCCCCAACCCCAGCTGATACCAGATCTTGGTGAGCCTTTCCCCCTCTACGAGCTTATCTCGCAACGCGGCAAAGGTGCTGACATCTAGATAGGGACAGTGGTGGTACAGGTAATCTGCGATCGCCACGTTTAAAATGGCATTGCCTAGAAATTCCAACCCTTCGTTATTAGTCTCCGGTTCCTTAATCTGTTCAGCATAGGAGCAATGAATCAAAGCAAGGCGGAGAGTTTCCCTATTTTTAAAGTGGATACCAATCTTAGCTTCAACAGGTTCAGGATTCCATTCCATGAGTCTTAGCAGATTCAGAACTTCTTAATTACCAATTTAGACTTTGGAGACGTTCCACCGGAACGTCTCTACTAGATTGCCCAGGCTCTTGGATATTGGGAGTGATTACCTGGATTTGATATTACGCCCGTATAACTTCAAGCATCGATATCATAGCTAATGAACTCCCAAGCGATCGTTAGGGCTATCTAACCCCCCAGCATTTTCATGAACCTCCCTCTCACGCCACTCCCCCAACCTACTCCACCCACCTTACAACGACCAGAACTTCTCGCCCCAGCGGGAAACTGGGACTGTGCTAAAGCTGCTGTAGAAAATGGAGCTGATGCGATCTATTTCGGCTTGGATCGGTTTAATGCCCGAATGCGAGCGCAAAACTTTACTGAAGCAGACTTATTCCCCTTGATGAAATTCCTGCACCGTCGAGGTGTCAAGGGTTACGTCACCCTCAATACCCTGGTCTTTCCTAAAGAACTTCTAGAAGCCCAGCAGTACCTCCGCACTATTATTGCCGCAGGCGTGGATGCTGTTATTGTTCAGGATGTAGGAATTTGCCGTCTAATTCGCCATCTCTCACCGGACTTTCCCATCCATGCCTCAACTCAAATGACCATTACCAGCGCCACTGGGGTAGAATTTGCCCGATCGCTTGGCTGTCAGTTAGTTGTGCTGGCTAGGGAATGCTCCCTTCAGGAAATCCAGAAAATCCAAAAGCAGCTTGGGGAAAGGGAGGCATCCCTACCCTTAGAAGTCTTTGTCCATGGTGCCCTCTGCGTAGCCTATTCCGGTCAGTGCTTGACTAGTGAAGCCTTAGGGGGACGTTCGGCCAACCGGGGAGAATGCGCCCAAGCCTGCCGGATGCCTTACGAATTAATTGCGGATGGGAAATTGGTGAATTTAGGCGATCGCAAATACCTGCTCAGTCCCCAAGATTTGGCTGGATTAGACGTGCTGCCAGAGTTGGTTAAAATGGGGGTGAGCTGTTTAAAAATAGAAGGTCGTCTAAAAACACCGGAGTACGTGGCTAACGTGACTCAGGTTTATAAACAAGCTTTAGATCGGGTGATAGCGAGTTTAGCACCTGAAGTTGCTGAGACTGCCCCAGCAGAGGTCATGAGTGCTAAACCCTCAACTGGAGAACGTTACAACTTAGAGATGGCCTTCTCTCGCGGACTCTATACAGGTTGGTTTCGCGGCATTAACAATCAAGAACTGGTTCACGCCCGCTTCGGTAAAAAGCGGGGGGTTTATTTGGGCGAAGTGACCCGCATCCGCAATGAAGGAGTAACAGTGCGGTTGCAAGCTGCTATCAAACCTGGAGATGGTGTGGTTTTTGATCACGGTCACCCTGAAGCAAAAGAACAAGGGGGTCGGGTTTATGAGGTGCAACATCGGGGCCAAGAGGCGATGTTAACCTTTGGGCGGCACGATCTGAACCTGAAAAAGGTACAGGTAGGGGATAAAGTCTGGAAAACTAGCGATCCGGAACTAGATCGCCAACTGCGCCAGAGTTTTGCCGGGGAAATGCCCCAATTTCAGCGCCCCATTTATATAGAGATTTATGGAGAAGTCAATCAACCTCTAACTGCGATCGCTCGTGACGAACTGGGCCATCGGGTTCAGGCCGAATCTACCATGCCCCTAGTTGAGGCACGCACCAAACCCCTAACCACCGAACGCTTGCAGGAACAGTTCGGTCGTCTCGGCAACACTCCCTTCTGTCTAGGATCTCTTACCAACTGCCTTAGTGGTGGCATCATGGTTCCTGTTAGCGAGTTAAACCGTCTGCGGCGGGAGATAGTAAACCAGTTGGCGGAATTGCGATCGCAACCCCAGCGCTGGCACCTCAACGCCAATGCTACCCTAAAAGACTTACTCCCCTCTCCTACTCCTCCCCGTCCCTCCTCTGCCACTTTAATAGTTCTAGTCAGAAACCTGAAGCAATTGCAAGCTGCACTCCAAGCAGGTATCGAAACCCTCTACTGTGAATTTGAAGACCCCCGCGCCTACCGGGAAGCCGTGAGATTAGTTCGCCAAAAACAAGATAGCAGCAGCAACCCAACCCTCTGGGTAGCACCGCCCCGCATTACCAAGCCTGGAGAGAACTATATCTTGCAGCAAGTGCGAGCCTGTGCAGCCGACGGCTATCTGGTGCGTAACTACGACCACCTCCAGTTCTTTGGTGCAGAACGTTGTATCGGGGATTTTTCCCTCAATGTTGCCAATTGCCTTACAGCAGATTACTTTAAGAATCACTGCGGACTAGAACGACTCACAGCTTCCTACGACCTGAACATTACCCAACTGCAAGACCTGCTGGCAAGTTGTCCCTCCCACTGGTTCGAGGTAACCATCCACCAACACATGCCCATGTTCCATATGGAGCATTGTGTATTCTGCGCTTTTCTTTCAACGGGCACGGACTACACCAACTGCGGACGCCCCTGTGAGAAGCATACCGTCAAATTACGCGATCGCGTTGGCACGGAACATATCCTGCAAGCCGATGCTGGTTGTAGGAATACCGTATTTAACGGCATGGCTCAAACTGGGGCCGAATATGTCCAGCACCTAATACAGTTGGGGTTGCGCCACTTCCGAATTGAATTTCTCAATGAGGCTCCTAGTCAGGTAACTCAAACCATTTACCGCTACCACCAACTTCTACAAGGAGAGATCACAGGATCTCAACTCTGGCGAGAACTGAAACTGCAAAACCAGCTGGGCGTAACTCGCGGTCCTTTAGCTTAAACAGCAGAAGCCCTCTTATCTTCTTCCTCTTCTTC
>DNXU01000203.1:7901-14713 GCA_003505715.1 Cyanobacteria bacterium UBA8803
GTTTGACCGGACATGATATGACACTTCAGGGTGCAGAATTGGCGGTTTGAGAGCCGATACTATCACAGAGGGTGCGATCGCTACCGTCTGGCTTATTCTGTAGGTAATTTCCCACCCTCTTACACGCTTCATTCACTAACTCCTTTAGCTCTTGAGCAGAGAAGCGCCGCCATTTATCCCTAGCCAAATGCCACAGAATTGCTGTTTTGTTACTAGCAATAGCGACATATTTGCCGTCAGGGCTAAAGCTCAGATCGTTGATAGAGTCGTTAAGGTTAAGCATAGAGAGTTCATCGCCCTGTTGATTCCATAGTCGGACGGTGTTAGTGTCATCAACAGTAGCAATCAATTGGCTGTCGGAACTGAATTTCACCGTATTTGCTCTAACATCCTTATCCCAAAGTGGATTTTGGACTGGCTTACCATCTTTGTCCCGTTGCCAGAATTTAATTGTCCTGTCTTTACTATTGATAGTAGCCATCAACTTACCGTTGGGACTAAATTCCACTTTATTGAATTGTTCTTGAGGAAGTAAGGATTGGGTTTGCTTGCTCTCCATACTCCAGAGTCTACCTCGATTGTGCCAATACCAACTATAGGTTGCTATCAACTTGCCGTCAGGGCTAAATTTCAACTCATTGAACTTCTCCTGAGGAAGATTAAGGGAAAGGAAATGTACGGGATTCATGCCTTCCCGCTGCCAAAGTTCGATGGCAGTCTTGTCTTCATCTTTACTGAAGATAGCCATCAACTTGCCGTCAGGGCTGAATTCCACCCGATCGAACTGCTCTTTAAGAGGTAAAGGTTGGGGTTGTTTGCCCTCCAGGTTCCAGATTTTGACTGTCTGCTTGTCGCCAGACATAATATAGATGGCAATTAACTTGCCGTCGGGACTGAATTTCACCCTATTAAATTGCTCCTTAGCAATGGTCATGAAGCGTATGGGATTTGTCTGCTCGCGGTTCCAAAGTTTGATTGTAGTCTGGTCTTGATTTGGGCTGAAGATAGCTATCATCTTGCTGTTGGGGCTAAATTCAACCCGATCGAACTGCTCATTAGAAAGTAAGGGTTTAAGCTGCTTGTCTGCCACGCTCCAGAGTTGAGCTTTCTGGTTGTCTCCTTCTCCACTGTAGCTAGCCAGCAGTTTACCGTCTAAGCTGAATTCGACCCGCTCGAATCGCTCTTTAGAGAGTAGGGGTTGGGGTTGTTTGCCTTCTAGACTCCAGAGTTGAGTCGTCTGATTGTCTCCATAGATGGTTATTAGCTTGCCCTCAGCACTGAAACGAACAATATTTACTGGCGCGTCATGATGGACTAATTGGCGATCGCTGCTGGCAACTTGCCAGAGTTTGACGGTTTTATCCTCACTCAAGGTAGCGATAAACTGACCATCTGAGCTGAAACTAACCTCATCAACCGCAATACCTGGGTTAAGGGTTTGAAGTTCATTACCCTTTGTGTCCCAGAGTTTTACTGTTTTGTCATAGCTGGTAGTAGCGATCGTGTTGCCATCTGGGCTAAAAGTGACATCATAAACTGGAGCGCTATGAGTTGGCATGGTTGCGATTGGCTCACCATTCTGGTTCCAGAGTTTGACCCTTGTATCTTGACTAGCAGTAGCAATTATCTGATTGTTGGGGCTGAACCAGACTCCTTTAACCTCTGCGTCATGGGATAGGGTGTTAGACTCTTTACCATCAAAATGCCAGAGTTTGACTTCCTTATCCTTTTGATCCTTAAAGCTAGTAACCATCTTGCCGTCGGAACTAATTTCTATGGTATTCTCTACCCAGAAATTCCAGAGCTGCTTGCTGGAGAGGGCGGGAAATGTGAGTTCCTTACCATCAAGACTCCAAAGTTTAAGCGTCTCTTTAGCAGAATTAATGGTGTAAATTATCTTACGTTCAGGGGTTAACTCTAGGTAATCGAACTTCTCTTGAGAGAGTGGAGAATTGAAGGAATTAAGTCGATCGCCCTTAAATTCCCAAAGTTTAGTTGTAATTTTATCTTGTGCAAAATTGCTGGTGGCAATCAATTTGCCATCGGGGCTGAAACTCACGGAATTAAACTTCTCGTTAGGGAGTAAGGGTTTGAGTTGCTGAGCCTCAAGCTGCCAGAGTTTTCCTGTCCCCTCGTTTCCTTCCTCACTAAAGGTGGCTATCAGCTTACCGTCGGGACTCAATTCTACATCCGCAACTTTCTCCTGATGCGGAAAGGATAGGGGTTTCTTGCTTATACCTTGAAAATCCAAAAGTGTGACTTTCCCGTCCCGATCGGCAGTCGCTATCGTTTTATGATCTCGACTGAACTTAACCACAGTAGTATTCTGCCCTCCCAGACGATTAAACTCTTTGATATCGTAAAGAGCTTCTCGTAACGCTTTCTCTACCCGGCGCTTAGATGTGTCATCGGAGTTATTGAATAGTTGTTTTCCTGCCCTAATTCCTTCAATCAAAGCCTCAAAATTCTGTTCTGAGCTGGCAAGGCTTCTTGAGTATCGACTCAAGGCATCAACTTGATCTGTTAGACTTTTTTTGGCGTTCTCCTCGGCTATTTTGGCTTTATTCCTTTGCTGAAATGCCCATAACCCCAAACCAGCAGCTGCTATAAATGCTACACTCATTAAAGCTAGTTGTAACCTTAAGATAATGACCTGACGCTTTTGTTTTTTGAGTTGGGCTGCGATCGCATTTCCACTTTCAGCCAGGAATTCCTTCTGCAACGGATTTGGGGCAGGTCGTTTATTTTTTTGCTCTGCTTCCTGCAACCAGTTCTGAGCAATTACATATTCATTTCCCCGCAACAGCAAATCTGCACTTTTTCCTTTTTGCTCCCATTCAATTGCCCGTTGCAACCATTTAGTATGACTCTGAACATGTTCCCGATCGGTATCAAGCGTTCTTACCAGTTGATTGAAATTGGCATTAAAATCCCCATCATTCTGATTAAAATCAATCCACTGCACCTTAGCTAATTCCGGATGCAAGTCGCTGGGATTTACCTCCCGATGTAGCACCGTCACAAAACGCTTATTCAACTGTGCTGCATACTCAACTTCATCCTTACAATAGAGCGAATTTACCGAGCGCGGTGAGAGGATAAACAAAAAGTTGTCACATACTTTAATCCCCCGATAAATCTCTTGCTGAAAATCACTACCCGAGGCAATACTTTCCTGGTCAAACCAAGTTGTCTTGCCCTGCATTTGCAAGCTATCATTCATCTGGCGAGCTAAGTCCGAGTCCGCACGAGAATAGGAAATAAACACATCCAAAGAACTGAGAGGGGGTTGTCGCAGACTTTCCTCAATAAATTCTTCCTGTAACTGTGTAGGTGGTTGCTGCGCCCTTTTCTTTGCCACCTTTAACCAAGTTTCAGCACTTCGCAAGTTATAGCCTCGCAGCAGAATGCTGGGGTTCTCGTTTTGCCGCTTCCACTTCAGTGCTTTAGTTAGCAGAATTTTGTGTTCGTTGTAGTAAGCCGCATCTTGATGAAAAATCTTCAACAGTTGGCTTTCATCGAGCAGGTAATCGTCTTCCTTGACATTGTCTGTAAGGTTAATATATTGCAAAGCACGCAACGCACTCGGCACCTGATTTGGGTCAGTTTCGCGCACCAACAAAGGAATAATCCGCTTGGAGAGTGACAAGGCTAAATCCAGTTCTTGCTGACAATAGGTAGACTTTACCGAGTCAGGCGACAGCAAGAAAACCAAGTTATCCGCTTGCTCAATTCCTCGGTTAATTGCCTCCTCAAAAGGTTCCCCTGTCTGAATGTCCGTCTTATTCGTCCAAACTGTAATACTCTCCCGCCTCAAGCTATTGCGAATCTTCTCCATTGTCTCCCTATCCTCATCGGCATAGGACAGGAACACCTGAGTCATCAAGTTATTGGCATTCTTAATACTTTCAGTAATGTATTCGCAATGTAAATCTGTAGGAACACAAGGAGGTTGCTCGTCTTTAAAATGTATCTTTAACCAAGCTTCTGCCTGTGGTCTTTCTTCCCCAATTAACAGATAACTCGTTTTTTTTTGATGCCTCTCCCACTTCAAAGCTTTGGCTAAAATCTGAGTATGCTTCTCGACATAATCAGTATGAGAGCGGAGTAAATTAATTAAGCCCAAAAAAGCTGTCTCAAAATCGTCTATCCCCTCGCGGAAATAAACCCAGTTAATCTTGCCAATCGCGGGGTGCATATTGGGAAAACTGGAGTGTAAGCCCTTGTGTTTATAGGCTTCCCACTCTTCGGTTGTACCATTAGGAAATCTCTGCTGCCAAGTGTCCTGAGTAATTTGCTCAACATGTAAAAGTGGAATAATACGTTTATGGCGCTGAAGGGCTAGCTCAATTTCTTTGCGACAATAAGGCGAATTCACCGAATGAGGAGCAATCAGAAACAGAAAGTTATGCGCCTTCTCGATGCCATCATCAATTTGGTTCTGGAAATCTACCCCTAGCGGGATGTCATTTTGGTCAAACCAAACCTGAAACCCTTGTTCGAGCAAGCGAGTATGAAGTTTTGTTGCAAAGGCTTTACTATCAGCTCGTCCATAGGAGATGAAGGCATCGCAAAATTTATTCATAGTGACGTAGCTGCACCAAATGGCAGAAACAACATCTTGAGACTGGTTCAAGGAATAAAAATTATTACCCTTGAGATAGATGCAATCTTACGGATGATTGTTCAGTTTCTGAAACTATACCAAATAGCCTGAGGAAAAGCAGGCGATTGCGATCGCACTATAACTATTTCCTCTCTTCAGGGGAGCAAAAAATGGCTATAATGCCCTCTAGGCAAGGATTACGTTATTTCATTTTTGGGGAACTTCCGCTCTAAAATCTTGTTGGCTCACTCTGGTTGGCTGGGGGTTGCCGATGCCTTTGGTTCTGGTTGTGTTGGTGCGATCGCAGATTTTGCGGCAGGAGTTTCTGGTTCTGGGGTGATGGATGCTTTAACTGCTTGGGGTTCCTCTACAACTACTGGAGGTGGGCTGGGGGTTGCTGATACCTTTGTTTCTGGTTGTGTGGGTGCGATCGCAGATTTTTCGGCAGGAGTTTCCGGTTCTGGGGTGATAGCTTTCTCAACTGCCTGGGGTTCCTCTACAACTGCTGGAAGTTGGCTGGGGGTTGCCGATGCCTTTGTTTCTGGTTGAGTGGGTACTACAACCGATTTTTCAGGAGGGGTTTCCAGATCTGGGGTGATGGGTGCTTGAACTGCCTTCGGTTCCTCTACAGCTGCTGGAGTATTCGGCTTGGGTTGGGTTAATGGCAGCGAAGGTAACTTGAGATTTTGGAAAAAGCCTAAGACACTCTTGTAGAGGCGACTAAAAATGCCGCCAGTTTTTGTTTGCTCAGTTTGTTTGGTGTTGCTGGGTGGCGCAGGTGTAGCTTCTTTGGTTTTAACTGTGGGGGTTTCTTCTGATTTGGCTGGTTCAGCCGATGGGGGAGCTGTAACTTCTTTGATTTCTACTTTAACTGTGGGGGTTTCTTCTGATTTGGCTGGTTCAGCCGATGGGGGAGGTGTAACTTCTTTAATTTCTACTTTAACTGTGGGGGTTTCTTCTGATTTGGCTGTTTCAGCAGAGGAAACTGGAGCAGCTTCTGTTGGCTTTAGTTCAGCTGTGGGAGTTTCTTCTGGTTTGGTTGGTTCAGTTGTTGGAGCCAGTATTTCTTTGGGCACCTCTGGTGCAGCTGCTTTTGTTTCTTCAACAGTAGGAGTTGCTGGTAAGGGGATGGGAGCTGGTTTTACTTCTGGAGCTGGGGCTGGGGGGGCTTTATAGTTAGGGTCTACAATACCACGGGCTGCCTCGGTAGAAAGTTCGCCCCGCATCAATTGCGCCAGTGTATCGTTGCCCTTAGGTTGGTAGTCAAGCAGCCGTACCGTGTTATTGAACGCATTGTTAACTGGGTTGCCCTCTTCGTCCAGAAATTCTAGGTGTACCCAGTTTTTGCCCGGTTTAAACCCTTTGAGATAAATCGGCTGCCAGCGATCGAGTACAAAGGTTTCGCCATTGATGGTAATACGAATGCGCCAATCGGCAATATCATCCTCAGAGTTTTCTTGAGCCACTAAATGAAGTGGGGCATTCGTCAGGTAGAAGTCGAGCATAATTGGCTCGGCTCCGTAGTTACCTTGGGGACGGCTGTAGGTTAACAGTGGCAGGCTAGGATTGGGATTATTATCAGCACTTTTGGTAAAGAGATGAAACGTAGTCTGAGCATAGGCTCCTTCATTTTTGAAGCTTTCGTGCCAGGGACGGGAGGCAAAAACCCTAAGGGTGTGGGTTCCGGGAGATAAATCTTCAAAGACTAGGGGTTGGTCTAAGTCATAAACCGGGATGTAAGGCTGATTGTCTAAAATGACGTGCAGGTGAGGACCCATCCCTAACTGGGAATTTTTAAAGATGGGCAAGTCCTGAACCTGGAATTGCACGGATACTTTGGTGTCTTCTAGAACTTCATCAGGTTTGGGAGACTTGATCGCGACTTGAGGCTGATAGGCTTCCAAACTTTCGCTCAGTTGTTGAATCACTGGGGGCGGGGGCACCTCGGACAGCAGCTTTATCGACCTAGTTTCTGATTTACTGTCGCTAGTGACGAGCTGAGATGTCTCGCTGGGATTGCTACAACCTACCAGACCCCAAACTAAAACCACTGCGATTAGGAATGAAAACATTACTCTCACAGTTTGCCGCTGAAGATTCCTAGCCAACACGCCATCTCCTTTTAACACAAGGCTTCTATCTTAGCTGAAGCTATCCATACATAAAAGGGAGTGAGGGAGTGAGGAGGGTGAGGGGATGAGGGGGT
>DNXU01000312.1:0-388 GCA_003505715.1 Cyanobacteria bacterium UBA8803
GCTATGATCATGAATTAGCCCTACCCAAAGAAAGGGGGGAACTAGACCAGAGGTATTAGGGAATAAAAGTAATTCTTCAGTTGCCCCCCCCAAATCTGGGGGGGAGCTAGCTCTTGTTCAGCTCTTGTTCCCCCCAAGGTTGGGGGGCTAGGGGGGCTAATAACCCAATTTTGCGTAAGTCCTGTTTAAGTTACTCAATTGACTCGCCCGCTCTGGGGATTTGGTTGACCTTTAAGCTTAACCTTATCCAGGGCGACCCAATAAATTCTGTTCATGTTCACCTAATCCCAAACAGCAGGTCGCCCCTACAAAATATATGGTTTAAATGATAATGTCCGGTTGATTAACCCTCATAAATCCTGTCGAAGGGCGGGTTTTGACTTAAGCC
>DNXU01000312.1:447-1561 GCA_003505715.1 Cyanobacteria bacterium UBA8803
ACAAATATTATGGGTGTTTAACCATAGGTTTTGACTTAAGTTATTTCTGCCGCGCTGTACCAGCTCTTGTTCCCCCCAAGGTTGGGGGGCTAGGGGGGCGACTCAGCAGATGAGTCCTAACCCCTCGCCTATTTCTGATACTGCTCGTAAGCTGCCACAATTCGTTGCACCAAAGGATTGCGAACGACATCCTGACTGGAGAGTTCGCAGAAGGCGATACCTTCAATAGACCGCAAGATTTTCTGGGCAACTGCCAATCCGGAGTCTTGGTTTGGTGGTAAATCTGTCTGGGTAATGTCACCCGTGACTACCATCTTTGAACCCAACCCTAAACGAGTTAAAACCATCTTCATTTGAGCTGGGGTTGTATTTTGAGCTTCATCCACAATTACAAAGGCATTATTGAGCGTGCGACCCCGCATATAAGCCAAAGGAGCAACCTCAATAATACCGCGTTCCATCAAATTGGGAATTTTTTCCGCGTCAATTAGTTCATACAAGGCATCGTAAATAGGGCGCAGAAAGGGATTGATTTTCTGCTGCAAATCCCCCGGTAAAAAGCCTAACTTTTCACCCGCTTCTACAGCTGGGCGCGTCAGAATCAGCCGTTCGTACTGATTTGCTAGTAGCGCTTGAGTGGCGATCGCTACCGCTAGAAAAGTTTTACCAGTCCCTGCCGGCCCGATGCAAAACGTCAGGTCGTGACTGAGTATATCTTTAACGTACCGCCGTTGCCTAAAGGTTTTGGCTCTAATTACATCGCCCCGGCGGGTACGTGCTAAAACATCTTTCTGTAAATCTTGTAACTCATCCTGGCGCTGAGTATCTAAGGCATGGCAGGCTGTCATAATATCCACCTCTGCAATCCTTTTGCCTTCCTGCCAGAAGCTATTGAGCGATCGCACCAGCGATGCCGCACGTTCCACCTGTTTGGCGGTGCCGGAAATGACCAACTCTTGACCTCGCAGTACGATAGCCGCACCAGTTTGTCGGGATAGGATTTTGATATTGTCCTCCCGCTCTCCAGCTAAGGCGATCGCGCTCTCGTTACTCGGCAGCTCTATAATTTTCGATACTTCACTCATCCAACTTAAGGGAATAGGGAATAGGGAAT
>DNXU01000312.1:1746-6142 GCA_003505715.1 Cyanobacteria bacterium UBA8803
ATCCCTCATCCCTCATCCCTTTACCTCCAGAGCGGAATTTCGGTGGGGATGAACGGCGAGGCGGACTTTTTTTGCCACCGAATTTACCTTCCGAACTACTCTCGCGACTCTCCCGACGGGACATTCCCCCGGTTGAGTCGTCGTAGATATCCAGATGAACCGATTGACCTGCCGCTTGAGCTGCTGCTTGAATTACAGTGCGAATCGCTTGAATGTTGCGACCTCCTCGACCAAACACTCGCCCTTTGTCTTCCCCTTGAAAAGCCAGCCGAATCCAGACTCGTTCTTTAGCATTGGACTTTTCGCAGTCTATGCTCAAGGAACTCGGTGACTCTAAGAATGGCTCTATTAAGAATCGCACGAGACCGACATAATCTGGGCTAGCATCTTCAACTATTTGAGGCACGGGCTTGTTCAAGGACATTGGCTTTTCTGAGAATGCTGCGCACTGTTTCAGTGGGCTGAGCTCCATTTTGGAGCCACTTGATAATTGCTGGAGTGTTGAGGGTGGTTTGATCGGTTCTGGGATTGTAGAAGCCCAGTTCTTCGAGCGGACGGCCATCCCGACGGGCGTCACTTTGAATCGCCACAATTCGGTAACTCACTGCCCGCTTTTTGCCGTATCGTTTTAATCTTAGTTTGACCATGTTCTCCGAATAATTTCACCTGTTTAATCTTAAGCGATTTGGTTGTTGGTTGTTGGTTGTTGGTTGTTCGTTGTTGGTTGTTGGTTGTTGGTTGGTTTGAGTAATTTCGTAAGCACAGACAGAAACTACAACTTCTCCAGCTGGGGTGAATTTAACGGCATTGCCAATTAGATTGACTAGAACTTGCCGCAGCCTGGTTACATCTCCAAATATGAATGGGGGGGTATTCGAGTCAAATTTGTAGGCTAAGTCCAGATTTTTTTCAGCAGCTTTAGGAGCAACTAAATCTAATGCTTCCTCAACACAGGTTCTCAGGTTAAAGGGTTGGGCCTCTATCTCCAACTTGCCCGCTTCAATTTTAGAAAAATCAAGAATATCGTTAATAATGGCTAGTAAGGCATCACCGCTAGTGCGAATCGTATTGACAAAATTTCGCTGGCTTGGTGACAATGATGTATCTAATAATAGCTCCGTCATACCGATGACACCATTCATCGGAGTTCTAATTTCATGGCTCATCATGGCCACAAACTCGCTTTTGGCTCGACTCGCCGCTTCTGCCTCAAATTTGGCACGCTTTAATTCTTCCTCGACGAGTAGGCGTTGCTTAAGCTCTTCCTGATAACTTTGGATGCGATGGGTCAGCTCGGTTACATCCTGGATAGCAATCAAGCCATAGAATCCTTTTTCCTGGAAAGTAGGTATCGGTGTAACGTGAGTTTGCTGGATGCGCGTCTTGCCATTGGGTTGGGTTGAGGAAATTAGGGATTGGTGTAACTGGGAGGAAAATACAGCGGGTAGCCCACTTTCCAACACCTGCCGCAAGCGAATTTTGTACTTAGGCTGATTGATATGGGGAAAATGGCTATCTAGCTGGGTGCCAATGATTTCATCCTTAGGGATTTTGGTCCAGTCTTCCAGGATGCGGTTCCAAAAAAGAACCACAAAATCTTGCCGGATTACACACAATCCCACGGGGACGCGGTCAAGAATGCTGAAGTTTTGCTCAGCTTTTTTAATGTCATCGTTCATTCTCTCAGCAAGGAAAAAATGGGTGGATATAAGTAGCTCTAGTGGCAAGATCGAACGTTATTTTTCTCTTGCCAGAGTTCATTTATCTCGCTACCTTAATGATTATATTAAGGATTGATAAATTATATGCCCGTAATATAAGATTGATCTCAAGATTGCAATTTTCTATCTCTAAGCCTGAGAAATCTGAATGGAAATTGATGAAGATGTAAAGGAATTTCTCATCGAAGGCTACGAACACCTGAACCAGATCGAAAGCGATCTGGTCGCCCTCGAACAAAGTAATTCCGATCCAGACGTGATGAACCGGATCTACCGCAGTCTGCACACTATTAAAGGCAATAGTGGCTTCCTGGGGTTGGAGAAGTTGCAACTAGTAACTCATGCTGGAGAGAATTTGCTCAGCCACCTGCGCGATCGCACCATTCTCATTAACCCTGATATCACCAGCGCTCTCCTCCAAGTGGCAGACACCGTGCGAGAACACTTCCAGACACTAGAGTCCACCGGACAAGAGAGCGAAACTAATTCGACAGCACTGCTAGAACGCTTGAGTCAACTGCAAGAGGAGGGAATGGGGAATGGAAAATGGGGCATAGAGAATGGCCAGATAACGGAGATAAGAGGAACACTAGGCAATTTATCAAATTCCCCACAACCCACCCTCAACTGCCAACTGCCAACTGCCAACTCTCAACTATCAACTCCCAACTCCCCATTCCCAGATAATGATTCCACTCAATTCAAAGTGGCCGACACGGCGATCCGAGTAGATGTCAGTCTGTTGGATAAGTTGATGAATCTGGTGGGAGAACTGGTTCTGTGCCGCAACCAGATTATGGAGTTTGTCAATACCCAGACGATCAGCGAACAGCGGGATAATGCCTTTAAGTCAGCATCTGGGCGCTTAAACCTAGTCACTTCAGAGTTGCAAGAAGGGGTGATGAAGACTCGGATGCAGCCGATCCGCACTATTTGGAGCAAGTTCCCCCGGGTGGTGCGGGATATCGCCTTTAGCTTAGGCAAGCAGGTGCAACTGGAGATGGAAGGGGAGGAAACCGAACTCGACAAAACCCTGATTGAAGCGATCGCCAACCCCCTAACTCACATTGTCCGTAACTGTCTCGACCACGGGTTAGAGACTCCAGAAGTACGTCTTAGTGCGGGTAAACCTGCCAGCGGACGCCTGTTGCTGCGAGCCTATCACGAAAGCGGCCATGTCAACATTGAAGTTTCCGATGATGGGAACGGTATCGATCCTGAGCGAATTAAACAGAAGGCACTGCAACGAGGAATGATTGCTCCGGATCGAGCGGCCCAAATGAGCGATCAAGAAGCGATCGGCCTGATTTTTCTACCCAGCTTCTCGACAGCTGAAACAGTCACCAATATATCAGGGCGCGGCGTGGGCATGGACGTAGTGCGTACTAATATTGAAAAAATTAGCGGCACCATTGATGTCCAGAGTCGGGTGGGTCAAGGCACGACCTTCAAATTGAAGATTCCCCTCACCCTAGCGATTATTCCTACCTTAATTATTACTAGTGGTGGCGATCGCTATGCCATTCCCCANNCCAAGTTAACCTTGTAGACCTCGTCCGCCTCGAAGGAGAACAAGCCAAACGGGGTATCGAAATGTTTCACGGCACCCCCGTTTATCGCTTGCGCGGACGCCTCCTGCCCCTAGTCTACTTAAACCGAGAACTGAAGCTGAACTCACAAGAGGTGGGGCATGGCGAATGGGGTATGGGCATGGGGAGTAGGAGTGGTGATTTTCAATCTCAAATCGAGGATGATACTCTCAACATCGTTGTTGTTCAAGCTACTGACAAACCTTTTGGGTTAGTAGTAGATGCCATCAACGACACTCAGGAAATAGTTGTCAAACCCTTAGGTAAACAGCTAAAAGGCATTTCCTGTTTTGCAGGTGCCACGATCATGGGCGACGGCAAAGTAGCCTTAATTTTAGATGTGCAAGGTTTAGCACAGAGAACCCATTTAGGCTCTGAGGCTCAAGAAAAGGCGCTGGTTGCTGAAGAGAACAGGCGTCGGGAACTTTCAGAAGTACCCCAACTATTACTCCTGTTTCAAGGGCCAGATCGCCGTCGCATGGCTATTCCCTTAGCTAGGGTATCTCGCTTAGAAGAAGTGCCCCCTTCTGTATTAGAGCGAGTCGGCAGACAACATGTCATCCAGTATCGCCACCAAATTATGCCTCTGATTAATCTGTCCGCCATATTCGGCAGTAACGATTACCTACCTACCTCATCAATAGGTAGTTGGGATAATCAATCTGCAACGACAGATGACAAATTACCAGTCGTTGTGGTGTCCGTTGACGGAGAAAAACAAGTTGGTTTAGTAGTAGAGCGAATTCTCGACATTGTCGAACAGCCCATTGAGATTAAAGGTGCAGCTACTCAAGAGGGAATTCTCTGTTGTGCAGTAGTGCAGGGTCAAGTAACTGAAATTCTTGATATCGAAGCAGTAATAACGAAAAATATATTGGGTGCGATGCAGATGTTAGTAGGAGCTATGTAAGCAATTGTTCATTGTTCATTGGGAAAAAGCTAGCTTGTTGTATGATTAACAAATTCCGATTGATTGACCATAATATAATAACACCTGTCGCAGGTCGGGTTTCGACTTCGCTCAACCCTAGGTTTCGACTTCACTCAACCCTTAACCAACTAACAACAACTAACAACAAATAACCA
>DNXU01000312.1:6258-7652 GCA_003505715.1 Cyanobacteria bacterium UBA8803
ACAACAAATAACCAACAACAAATGCCTACCGAAACTCAATTATGTACATTTTTTCTAGGCCAGTTATTTTTTGGCATAGAGGTTGAGAAAGTTCAAGAAATTATTCGTTATCAAGAGATGACACGAGTACCCTTAGCGCCGCCAGTAGTGGGTGGTTTAATTAATCTACGAGGTCAAATCGTAACGGCAATCGATTTACGGCGGCGACTTGATTTAAACGAGTCTCCTTACAGCGATAACTACGCTTCACGTCCTACTGATAAGCTACCGCTCAATGTGATTGTGCGCACTAGTGATGAAACAGTCAGCTTGTTAGTGGACGAGATTGGGGATGTTTTAGAAGTGGATCGAGACGACTTTGAATCCCCTCCCGATACCTTTACCAGCAAAGTGCGCCAATTGATTAGGGGAGCCTATAAGCTTAAAGATCGGCTACTCCTGTTTCTGGATGTTGATAAAGTCGTAGACTTTGCCGCAAATCACTAGTTTCTTCTATCCCTATTTTTAAATATGTTCAAAAGACTAGCTAAATGTATTGCTTTCGCCAATATTAAGGGCGGGACTGGTAAAACTACGACTTGTATTAATATTGCAGGTTACTTGGCTAAAAGTGGTAACAAAGTGCTAGTTGTAGATTTTGATCCCCAAGCTAATGCTACGTCAGGATTAGGTATTGATGGCACAACCATAGAATACTCCATGTATGATGCCTTCTTAAATCAATGCCAAGGTTACGATGGGATTCCGATTACCAAAATTGTGCTGGAGACATCGGTAGAAAACATCCATTTAGTACCATCTTCTCTAAATTTGGGTGTAGCTTCGATGCTGCTTCAGGGGACAAGAGATAAAACGGGTATTTTAAAGAGAATTATCGAACCCGTAAAAAGTTTTTATGACTACATCTTAATTGATGTGCCATCAGACACGGGTTTGTTTATGCTGAACAGCCTCCGAGCAGCCGAACAAATTGTTATCCCGCTCGACCCCAGCATCTTCTCTTTGGAAGCTCTAGAGTACTTAAAAACCTATTGCCGGGATATCGAGGAAATGAGCGATCATGTCATCAATCAAATTACAGTAGTTTTGAATAGAGCAATCATCTCTAACAGTACGCAAAATTCGTCGGGTAAACCCAGTCCTTCAGAAGAAATTGAGTCTCGGTTGAAAGAACTGCCAGACCCAGTGTTTGTCGTGCCCCAATCTTTACTAATTTACCGTTCCCAGCAAGAAGGGTTACCAATATCTCATTATGCTACTAACACGGGCAAGATAGGTAAGGCGTATGAGGCGATCGCAACTCATTTAAGTGGAAATTCTAATGTAGTCACAATACCAGAGCGTGAAGCAGAATATGCTAGCTAGATCATGAAGTGGTGCGTTAGCGCAGCATA
>DNXU01000312.1:7729-10280 GCA_003505715.1 Cyanobacteria bacterium UBA8803
CCCTCATCCCTCATCCCTCTTCCTACTTGCCATGCCAATTAATGGTTCAGATTTTGATTACATTCGCAAACTGGTGCGCGATCGCACGGGTGTAGTTATCGCAGAGGATAAAGCTTACCTGGTAGAGTCCCGTTTGGCTTTCTTAGCGAAGGAAGCCGGAAATCATTCCGTTGGTGGGTTAGTAACGCAGTTGCGACAAGAGCGGTTCAACCCGCTTTGCCAGTCGATTGTTGAAGCTATGATGACTAACGAAACGTTTTTCTTCCGGGATGAACACCCCTTTAATGCTCTCAAAACCTTTGTTCTCCCGGAACTATTAAAACAACGGCAACTCGAACGCACTATAAATATCTGGTGTGCTGCTTGTTCTAGCGGACAAGAACCCTACAGTATTGCGATGCTGCTGCGCGAGCATTTTCCTCAACTAGCAAGCTGGACAGTACACTTGATGGCTAGCGATATCTCTACATCAATGATCGAACGAGCTAGTTCTGGGCGCTACACTCAGCATGAAATTAGCCGTGGGTTACCATTAGCATTTCTACAGAAGTATTTTCAGCGTTGCGATCGAGAATGGCTACTGAAACCAGAAATACGGGCAATGGTTGAGTTTCGCCAGCTTAATTTAACTGCCGCATTTGGGCCTATGCTACAGATGGATATCATCTTTCTGCGTAACGTTTTAATTTATTTCGATATTGAGACAAAAAAGGCTATTTTAGCCCGGTTAAGGCGCGTGTTACGCCCTGATGGTTACTTGTTTTTAGGCGGAGGAGAAACAACTGTTAATCTTGATGATGCCTTCGAGCCAGTACAATTCGACAAAACCGTGTGTTACAGATTGCGGTAAACTTATATCAAAAATGTTCCCCGTTACCCGTTAAGAGTTCCTATGGCGGTTTTCAGTTGAATGAGGTACAGCTCAGGTGTGTGAAACAACGGGGATCGTGTAGGGTGGCTTTTTCTGGTTCCCGGGGAAACCACATTGCCGTGCGCTTGCACACTTCTACTAGCATGAGCATGACTGGTACTTCGATTAACACGCCCACCACCGTGGCTAGAGCCGCACCGGAATTTAAACCAAAGAGCATTACTGCCGTAGCGATCGCCACCTCAAAATGATTGCTGGCTCCAATTAAGGCTGCTGGTGCTGCATCTTCATAAGATAGATTCAGTTTTAAAGCCGCCACGTAACCTAGTAGGAAAATGAAATTGGTTTGGAGAAATAGCGGTACGGCAATTAAGAGGATATGCAGCGGATTGTTAACGATCAACTCGCCTTTGAAGGCAAATAAGAGTACAAGGGTAATTAGTAGGGCTGCGATCGCAATTGGACTGAGATACTTTAGAAAGCGATGCTCGAACCACTGTTTCCCTTTGTATTTAAAAATCCAGTAACGGCTGTACATCCCTGCGGCTAGGGGCAAACCCACATAAATCAGGACTGACAGTACAATGGTTTGCCAAGGCACCGTTAAATCATTAGCTGCTAGCAACCACCTGCCCAGAGGTGCGTATAAAAATAACATGGTCAGCGAGTTCACTGCCACCATTACTAAGGTATGCCCTTGATTGCTGTAGGAAAGATATCCCCACATCAACACCATTGCCGTGCAAGGTGCTATTCCCAATAAAATCGTCCCGGCAATATAAGAATTAAACAGTGTCACCTCTGTGCCGCGCATCAACTCAGTTCCGGTAATCAAGGGACGAAATAACCAGCCCAAGAAGAATTGCGCAAACACTACCATCGTGAACGGCTTAATCAACCAATTCACCACTAAGGTGAGGATGACGGGTTTGGGAGCTTTGAGGGCGTTAACCGCCTGGGTGAAGTCAATCTTCACCATAATCGGATACATCATGAAAAATAAGCAGATCGCGATGGGGAGTGACACCTGATAAATGCTCATCGCATCCAGTACCACCGCTACGTTGGGAAATAATCTGCCTAAGGCAATACCGAGTAGGATACACAAGAATACCCATACGGTAAGGTATTTTTCAAAAAAGCTGAGACTGCCACCAGCTTGAGGAGGTGATACGGTGACCTGAGGGTTATTCGTACTCATGCTGAGAATTCAGATTTGCGATCAGACTATGGACTTGATTGTACCATTTCAAGAAAAATTGATATATAGATTAAGAACATACCTAGGTCAAAGTTAGGGAAAATTGAAGGAAGTTGATAGATTAAGGCTTATCTGGGCAAGGACGAGCTGGGAAAATAGGGCTGAAGCGGCGGTACTCTGCCAAATACTGCTCTAGTACCACAAACTGAGGTAGGTTAAGGCTGTAGTAGATCCAGCGCCCTTCCTGACGGGCGCGTACTAAAGACGCTTCTTTCAGGGTTTTTAGGTGAAAAGACAGCTTAGACTGGCTCATCTGCAAAACTGCGCAAAGTTCGCACACGCAAAGTTCCTGCTCCCGCAGCAGTTCTAGCAACCTCACCCGGATGGGATCGGATAGGGCATGAAAGCCAGAGGTGATTGCGGTTAGATTTGGAGGGGAGGATTGTACTTGCATCAAATTTTATTGAAATATATTCTTT
>DNXU01000258.1:0-2774 GCA_003505715.1 Cyanobacteria bacterium UBA8803
AAACAACCAACAACCAACAACCAACAACAAACAACCAACAACCAACAACCAACAACCAACAACCAACAACCAACAACCAACAACAAACAACAAACAACAAACAACAAACAACAAACAACAAACAACAAACAACAATGGAATTTGATTTTTTACCAAAGTTGCCCAAATCAAATCTGGACGATCGCGAATTCCAAGACTTAGTGGAAGAATGTATTTTACGGATTCCTCGCTACTGTCCGGAATGGACGAATTACAACCCTAGCGACCCAGGTATTACCCTAATTGAACTGTTTGCTTGGCTGACAGATCAAATGTTGCTGCGGTTCAATCAGGTGCCTCGCCGCAACTACGTTACCTTTTTGGAACTGCTGGGAATTCGCCTGCAACCTCCCATTCCTGCTCAAAGCTATCAGACCTTTTACCTAAGTGCTAGCCTCCCCGAAACCTACACGATATCAGCAGGCACCCAAGTCGCTACCATCCGCACTGAAACCCAAGAGGCTATTGTTTTTACCACCACGCGAGACTTAGCGATCGGCAACCCCAGCATCCGGCATTTTTTAACCGCCCAAACCGCTGAAGAGCAACCCCAGATTTTACGCGATCGCTTCGTCGGTTCCTGGCGTCAACAACCAGATGGCGAATGGGAAGGCTTGGACTTATCCTGCTTTGACGAGCAACCCCAACCAGGTAACTGCTTTTATTTAGTGTTTGAACCAGATCAGCCTGTGGAAGGTAATGTAATTGCAGTCTGCTTTAAAGGAGAAGCGGCAACCGCCACTGGAATTAATCCCGAAATGCCGCCCCGTCGGTGGGAAGCTTGGAACGGGATGTTTTGGGAACCCGTCCTGATGCACGAGTCTGACGATAGTACCAAAGGATTTAGTTTTAGCGAGTTGGTGCGCCAAGGGGGCGATCCTCTTCAAGGAGCAGATGTCGTGCTGCATTTGTGCCTACGTTGGCCAGTAACCCAATTTCTCACCTATCAGGGGCGCTGGTTGCGCTGTGTCTATACCCAAACTCAGCCGAACCAACCGGGCTACCTTCGTTCCCCTCGAATTGTTGGTTTAAGCGCCCGTTCCATTGGTGGGACTGTTGAAGCCATTCAATGTAGCACCATTCGGAATGAAATTTTAGGCGAAAGTGATGGCACTCCAGGCCAAACCTTTCAACTCCAAGGAACAGGTATCTTGCCCCGTAAGGAAAACGAGCATATTCTGGTTACTCCGCCGGGAGGCTTCCCTCAAATCTGGCAAGAGGTAAATGATTTTGCTGACTCCGGACCTGAAGACTTGCACTATACCATTGATGCCATCACCGGAACTGTGCAATTTGGCCCTTTACTAAGAGAACCCACTCAACTGCGAGAGCAAACCCAGTGGCGTGTCCGTTCCCAGGGATTGCCCGGACAAATGCTAAGTCTCACCAATGGCAGAAATGGCACCTTAGAACAGCTCAACGCCGCTGCCGTGCAGTCCATGGAGCGTCAATATGGAGCAGTACCGCCCAGAGGCGCAACGATCCAGATGGCAGCCTACCGCATCGGTGGTGGACAGCAAGGTAACGTCCAGAAGGGCAGTATCAAGATTTTGAAGTCAGCTGTTCCTTACGTTACCAGCACGATCAACCACCAACCTGCTCAAAACGGAGCCGATGCTGAATCCTTAGAAGATGCAGCGATCCGAGTACCCCAATTGCTGCGCACTCGAAACCGCGCCGTTACACCGGAAGACTTTGAATACCTAGCGCGACAAGCAGGCGGGGGAGCCATTGCCCGCACCCTTTGCTTATCTCCGACTCGCAAAGACGAAGCAGGTACGGTACGCCTGCTTCTCGTGCCCCAAGCTAATATTGATGCGATCGAGCAAGGGTTAGGCATAGATCCAGATTTATTGACCCTCACTCCTCAACTGCTAGACCAAGTCCGTAGCTATCTCGACGAGCGACGGTTGTTGGGAGTCGAAGTACGGTACAGTCAGCCCGACTACGTTGGCGTAGCCGTTCAAACCGAGGTAGCTTTAGAACCAGCCTACAATAACCTTCGCGCCCAGCAAGAAATTCTTTTAAAATTACAAAGTGCCCTCTACCGTTTCCTCAATCCTCTAATTGGCGGCCCAGAAGGGAATGGCTGGCCTTTTGGGCGTCCGGTATATTCTTCAGATATTGTTACAGTATTGCAAAGTATTTCCGGCGTGCGCTATCTGGGTGCATTACAGTTATTTGAGTTACGGCGTCAAGGGCAGACCTGGGTGCGCACCTTACCCCAAGCACCCGTAATCGATCCAGGCCCCTTAGGACTAATCTGTTCCTGGCACAACACCCGACTACGCTCTGGCCACATTATCAACCCAATTGGGTAATGGTTGTTGGTTGTTGGTNNTTGATTTTAGTTAGCTTTAGCTAACTTAAGCTTTCAGCCTGAAATTTATTTCAAGGCTGTTTATCGGGTAGGTGCAAGATGTGATTTTACCTATAAAAAATTTTTGAAACGTCAAAATCGCTTCGATAAAGAGGAAAATCAATCGATCCGATAGAGAGGCTTCACAAGTTCCTCAACTTTTTCTTTTAGGTTGAAGGAGAGCCAGATCAGTCATAAGGCATAGGTCATGGGTCATGGGTAGTGGGTAATGGGTAATGGGTAATGAGTAATGGGTAATGGGTAATTGCCTTTCCAACAGCCAACAACAACCAACTAACCACAACCAACCAACCACAACCAACCAACCAACCACAACCAACCAACCACAACCAACCAACCACAAACAACAAACAAC
>DNXU01000258.1:2881-3998 GCA_003505715.1 Cyanobacteria bacterium UBA8803
CCAACAACCAACAACAAATGACTCAAGCTCGCGATATTCTACCTTTAAATCTGCAACTGACGCCTATGCAGGTGCCAGAGGTAGCTCCTCAGGCAATTGGTAGAATAGAGGAGGGATCGCCTCTAGTGAGCATGGGTACTGTAGGCACAGAGCGCATAGGCTGCTATCTCACACTGTACCCCGGAGAACCTGCTGAAATTTTGGTTCAGTTAGAAAATCAAGGCAACAGTACCTTACAATTAAATACCGAAATTAAGGGAGACTTTCCATCGGAGTGGTATCGCTTTAGTATGGAAGGCCACGAAGTGCTGCCGAGAAGGCAGATTGAGGCAGTAGTTTACTTTCAGCTCCCGGCGGACTTCTTCGAGTCGGACGAATCTTGGTCTTTTGGTCAATCCCAACAGTTGGATTATCAGGGCAAGATTTATGTCAATTATGCCGACCCAGAAACGGGGCGGCAACTGATGGAAGTACGTACTTTTAACCTCTACATCCGTCCCCGGAGTCTCTACCCAACTTTTTTGCCCGATATCTACCGAGAAGTAGACTTTATCGGTCGCTTGCTTAAAATTTTCGAGCAGGCATTTGAACCCACAGTACAGACTTTAGATGCCTTGTGGGCTTACCTAGACCCCTTAATGGCTCCAGAGGCACTCCTACCGTTTCTCGCTCATTGGGTAGGCTGGCCCCTCAACCCCGCTTTAAGCCTAAACCGACAGCGCTACCTGATTCGGCAGGCTATGCAAATTTACCGCTGGCGCGGCACGCGCCGGGGACTGCGCTTCTATTTGCATCTGTTCACCGACCTACCCCTAGACGAACATCTACCGGAACAGGAAAAACACATCAGTATTCAAGAAGTTTTCAGTCGAGGTTTGGTGATGGGCGAAACCCGCCTCAACCGAGATTCCTTCATCGGCGGCGGACAACCTTATCATTTTATTGTGGTATTACACCGGGATAACACCACTCAGATCGATGAACAACTAGTACACCAAATTATTCAGCAGGAAAAACCCGCCTTTTGTACCTATGAACTTTATATAGAATAGTTGTTTGTTGTTTGTTGTTTGTTGTTTGTTGTTTGTTGTTTGCTGTTTGTTGTTTGTTGTTTGTT
>DNXU01000258.1:4117-9053 GCA_003505715.1 Cyanobacteria bacterium UBA8803
ACAACCAACAACCGACAACCAACAACCAACAACCAATTATGACTAAACCTTGGCCTCCACCTCCAATTAAGCCTTTCGATCGCCTCAAAGTTACCGATGGACTGCTGATCAATGCTCAACGGTGGCAGTTGGCTCATCAATATCATCGTCAATACCACAATGTCTGTTATCAGTCCATCCACCAACCAGGGATTGTTTGTGGTCTTGGGGTACATATTACTACGCACCCACCAGAGGTAGGGGCAACGTTTCGAGATGAGCGTTGGGTTGAAATCCAACCGGGGATTGCTATTGACCTATACGGTAACTTTATTGTGGTTCCAGAAGCGATGACCTATCGAATTTCTTCGGAGGTCAAGACAGAAGAATCCTTAATCATGGTCTATTTGGTCGTTAGATTTAGAGATCCGGAGGAACTGCGTACCCGTAAAACTGATGAAAAAGTTACAGAAACCTATCGGCTTGATGAAAAGACCAGTCCCCCTAGTGAAGGGGATGTAGAACTGTGCCGTATTCTGCTTAAATCGGGCAAAGTTAAGTTAGAAAATCCCCGAGATGTCTTTTTCCCCAGTTATAACCAACTAGACCTGCGGTATCGCCTTCAGGCGCAAGCACGACCTCAAACTATTGTTCAAATTGCTACCTACAAGGAGCCAGCCTTCTCTTCCTCTCAGATGGAAGGATTGATGGGAATATTCTCCAAACCGCCTGCCGAAAACCCCATAGTTGCTAATCTTTCTTATTTACTCCAATCCGTTGCAGGTCTCTATCCTCCCTTACAGGGGTCTGATGAAATTGGAGAGCTAACCTTGCAACCTGAAGAGGTAGAAAAACTCTTAGACTACGATCTATTTTTCTTAACTGCTCCCCAGTCTCAGTCCCTCGGCGAATCAGAATTGGAAGTTTTAAGACAATATTTACATTCAGGCGGTGTCGTCTTAGTGGAAGTTTCTACCCAAGGAACAACCATTGAGGAACTGAGCCAAGTTAAACAGGAGCTAGAAAAAGCGATCGCCGACTTAGGTACAGACTCAGACATCAATCGATACCGACGAGATCTAGAGGATGAACTAAGGGCGATAGACAGCAAGCTAGAAGAGCAAGTTAATCAACTATGCTTCAGCTTAAAAGACTTTAGCGATCGCTTGGGAATTTCTTTAGAATCTCTGCAAAAATTGAGCCGCAACCATCCCTTACGGCTCAAGCCTTTCCTATTTGCCGCACTGCCCCATATCGATAATTATGCTATTCAACTGTTCACTGCCGATGGATTGATTGTTGTTATCGGCAACTTGTCAGCTGCTTGGGGATTGGATGATATTCTATCTCTATCAAGAGAAACTATCCGTACTGCCCAGGAAATGGGCATTAACATTTTACATTTCGCTTGGCGCAGACGGCAACTTACCCAAGGGCAGCGTTCGGTTGAGACAATCTCCCCCCTCCCCAAGAAACCCAAACCCTCAGAACGTACTCGCCGAGACGATCTATACGACAGATTAATTTAAGAGCTAATTGTTAATTGTTCATTGTTAATTGTTCATTGTTGATTGTTCATTGTTAATTGTTAATTGTTCATTGTTCAGCATTCTTTGCTAGATTACCAATTACCAATTACCAAGTACCAATTACCAATTACCAACAACAAACAACAAACAACTAAGCTGACGGTTGTAAATAGAAGGGATATACTAAACTTCTATAATCGTGAGTTTCTTTGGGGTGATATTCAATAGTAATGTCGATTAGACCTCGAATGGGGTCGGGTTCTGTATAGACGCCATCTAGGACTATGCGGGGTTCCCACATGGTTAAGGCTTCTTCCACATATAAACGGATGAGTAAGATGGTTTGAGTGTTTAGTGGTGCAAAGGCAAGTTCAGACAGGCGCGACCCGAAATTCGGGCGGTATACTCGTTCGCCTAACTTGGTGCCTAAGATAATCCCGATTGACTCTTCGATGTTCCGCAAGTCAGAACTAAGTTGCGGACTACCTTGTAAGTTCGCCCGTAACGGGAATGCCAATCCTGTCCCTAGGTGAGGTCGGTTTTGGTTATTGGTTATGTCTGGCATTTCAAGAGACTTTGGAGGTTAGTATAGCTGAGATCAGTTACTCAAGTCTTGGGAATTAACTCCACCAAAACTTGAGCTTATCAGCTTTTCTGCTGCTCCTTCTTTTTCTGTTCCTCTTCAGCTTTCTGTTTTGCTTGAGTCGCAGCTTGTTTTGCTTGAGCCTCCATATTAGCGATCGCTGCACTAGCATCTACAGAGACACTTGCCGCTGGTCCAGTGCCAATTAAAACAGTGGGGCAGCCCATCACAATTTTATTGGGCGGGCCTAAAGCTTCCAAAACAGTATTACCCATAACACAAGCTGGAAGACCATTGATTAGGACTGAGGTACTGCCGTCAATCACGACACCAGGGCCGTGAGGAGGGATAGGCAGGGGCGTAGTGCAAGTATGGATGTCTACCATAGCGCCAATTCCCCCAGCTGCTGCACCAGCCGCTGCCCCTGAAGCTGCCATGCTTGAGATCATACTACTCATTACTCCTGCGACAGCAGCCTTGGTCGCTTCCTCAGCAGCCTTGGCAGCAGGGAATGCCGGACCAACAGCAGCGGCAGTGGCAGCCATGGCTGTGTTGATAATTGTGTCAGAGGCTTGTTTGGCAGCTTGTAGAGCGGCGGCAGATGCTGCTGGTACACCCCGCCATGCTGGCTTGCCACCGATCAAAACATTGACACTACCAGGCCCCCCGGTTAAGACAGGGGGAAGATGGGCTACTGGATCGCCGACTCTAGCTGCAAATTGACCCATAATATAACTCCTATTGTTTTAATTAAGTTTAATTGGCAGACCTTTAACCGTGACTGGCCCTGTTGCAGAAATATCAATAGTGGCTGCATCTAGAGTAAGTTTGGTTCCCGCTTTGATGTTAATTTCACCAGTTATCTGTTTCATGGTGATCGTCCCTGTACCACTTTTAATTTGGATCTGTTTCCCACTGTCATCCAATAGTACAGAAAGACCACCCTGCGTTTCTATTTGCACCTTTTTATTGCGATCGTCCAATCGCACGTAATGACCATCTTTAGTTTTTAATTCTGCAAACCGATCGGTGTCGTTGAGGTAAAAATGATGACCGTATACTGTATCAAGGTAGACTCCTTTCTTACTGCTACCTTTATCCTCCTCCACAAACTGAAGTTTATGGCCCGTCCGGGTTTTAAAAGTGCGCAAGCGTACTTTCCCATCCGCTACACTATCGTTTATGCTTTCCGGTGGTTTATCCTGACCGTTCCATACCCCACCAATCACGTAGGGGTGATGGATATCGCCATGCTCAAAGGCAACTAACACTTCATCATTAATTTCTGGCAGGCAATCAAAGCCTCGATTTGACCCTGCTCCGGCTGCTACCACCCGCGCCCAGTAGCTAGCATGTTCCTCAGTTAGTGTAGGAAACATAACTCTGACCCGACCCCAGCCGTTGGGGTCTTTGTTATCTGTGACAATGCCGACAAGCAAGGTTTGTCCGGGTTGGAGGTGAGTATCGGGCGATACGAGGGATATAACATTATCACCTCGCAACCCCCGCACGCTAAATTCTGTGGTATAGTCCCCTTCCTCCACAATATGGTGGGTTTCAGTGACATAGTAGTCGCCACTATAGTTACCCATATTGAGCAATTTTACTACCCGCCCTGGCCGGATTTTGGGATTTCCTTCTGCCTTGGCCTCGGCATGAACGAATTCTCCTCCCAATTCGTCACACAGAGCTTGAGCCATCTTCTTGGCTTCTGTGCCGCTAAATATCGGCTGATCCACCACAATCATTTTAGGTGTGGGGGGTTTTCCTTTAAAGCTTGTGCTAGTCTTTGAACCTTGATCGTATTTTGTTTTGGTAAATACTCTTTCTTTATTGGCCGTTTCGATAATAGGCTGCTTTTGCTTATAGTCCCAACCCCGAACTTCGACTTCACTAACTTGTTCGGCACTGCTGACCTGAACCCGGAAACTATGCAGGTTTTCTAACCACTTCAGTTCTAAAGTCTCGTTAACTTTCGGTTTGCAGAAGTTGAGCTTGCCATCCTGCACAAACAATTCAAAACCATTCCGGGCAGCCCGTTCCCTCAAAAATTCCAGATTGGTTTGATTTTCCTGAAAAATATAACCGTTGGCACCGCCGATGTCACCGTAGCCATAAGGGCCTCCACTTTCATCGATAGTACCAGTAGGTATCCCCACCTGACCTGCAATATCCCTAACAATATCGCTATCTGTCTTGTTTTGGAATGAGCGATTATAGCGTCCCCGCCAGAGGCGATGGGAGATATCGTAACCCCGAATCACCATTGGTGCTTGGGATTCGCTGGTAAAATTGGTTTCCATGGCCGTGATTTCCCCTTCCAGGACGTAATCTTGTTTCTCCGTTTCATACTCCTTGGCTTTGGTGGTAATGGAGCTAAAACCAATCTTGATAGACTTACCAATCGCAAATAATTTTTGGTGCTGCCAAGCCTTATCCTCTTTACGCCCTGGAAAGTAATCATTTTTAATGACGATAGTAAACATTCCGGGTTGATGAAGGCTTTCTTCCAAGGAAAGGTGGATGATATCTTCGATTAACCCCTTAGGGGCAGGCTGACCATCTATTTGCAAAAATAACTGTTCTATGTAATTGATGGCAGGCATGGTTAACTCTAGAATGCAGGATAGGGGGAGAGGGATGAGGGATGAGGTATGAAGGGGGAAATATAGGGTTAAGCACAACCTCTAGCTTTAGGGTGTGTTAGGAGAGCTTAACGCACCATTGCCTATATATAAATGGAGGGTATCAAACTGATTGATTATCCTCCATTGGGAGGTTGCCCAGGTATTTGTGGGGCGGCTTGGGATGCGGCGTCAGCTGCTTGAGATGCGGCTTCTCCAGC
>DNXU01000070.1:0-6781 GCA_003505715.1 Cyanobacteria bacterium UBA8803
AAAACCGGGAATTCTCCCTGGGACGGGAACTGTACCTTGCAGGATCTCATGGGTAACCATTATCTTTAAAAGGATAAGTTTCTTAGCAGTGGCTTCTCGCCGTCCATCGGGCAAATATATAGTTGAAGTGCCCGTGGCGTTCTTTGTTATGATGCTTTTGCCAGATGGAAACGGCTGGTTGCCAGATGCAACGCTTTCAGATAAACCCGTTCATTTCTAGTAAATGATCATTACGCGATCGCTCGCTGACTAAACAAAACCCACTTTCAAGCCAACTGTATGACGCCGAGCCAAGACTTGGGAGCAGCAGTAGAGTCCACCAGGACATTAAATATCAGAGACTTTTCCAGTTTGATGCCGAGACCTGGTTGGCGTGAAAACCAGCATTCTGGCAAAGGTTTTTTGTAGCGGTTGCCGTTAGGGGTAACTTGAGTTAACCCAAGCCGCGCCTGGTTGCTATTTGTTGAGCTGATTTTACCTAAGTCGTGCCGTGTTAGGGGAGGTGACACCGACTGAGTCGCCTGAAAACGGTTTTCTTCGTTTCACTCCAGTATTGTGAACGCGAGGAATTGTGCCTCTATCCAGAGCCGCCGTTACTGTTGCAGGTTTCAATCGCTCAGTCTCAAAACCACTCATTGATATTTTGATGAGGTAGTTATTAGTCATTAGCAAGTACTACATTCTGGGATCAACTAGCGCCAAGCTGCCCTGAAGTTCTACTAGTAGGCTAATTAGTATAGTCCAACCAAGTGTTGAAGCCGCTCAAAAACGTAGCATAGGCTACCAAATTTGGTTATAAGAATGGGGCAGCAATTCCCCATTCTCCATTCTCTATTCCCAATAAACTTTTCTGCGACAAATTTAAGGAGAGCCTGTAGCTGAACAACAGCAATAAAAATCAGGCAATTTTTATGAAAGCAAGTGACTTTTCGAGTAAAGCCGAACTTTTAAGTCGGCATGAAACAGGAGAACGAAATTTTATCGGTGCTAATCTCATTGGCGTTGACTTAAGTGAAGCCAATCTGAATCTTATTAATTTAAGTGGTGCCCAGCTGAAGGGGGCAAATTTAATGAAGGCTAAACTGATTGGCACTCACCTTAAGGATGCAGATTTAAGGGTTGCTAATCTTAAAAGTGCGCAACTGATTGAGACTACGCTCTCCCAAGCCGATCTCAAGGGAGCTATCCTGATTGAGGCAGATTTAAGTGGAGCCATCCTCAGCGGAGCCACGTTATCTGATGCAGACTTGAGAGGGGCTACTTTAATTGGCACTAGTTTGATTGGTGCCAAGCTCAAAGAAGCAAAACTCACCAAGGCAAACTTAACAGGGGCAACTTTAAGCCGTGCAATTCTCAAGGCAGCTGACTTGAGGAAGGCTATTTTGAATCGAGCGATTCTCAGTGAAGCTGATTTGAAAGAAGCCAACCTAGGCGGAGCGAGTTTAATTCGAGCGTATTTGCAGCGAGTAGACTTGCGAGGAGCAAATTTAGAGAGTGCAGACTTGAGTGAAGCTGACCTCAAAGGTGCCGATCTCAGCGGTGCCGAACTCTGTGGAGCTGATCTGAGCGGGGCAAATTTGAGTCAAGCTAATCTCAGCGGTGCCGATCTCACGGGAGCAAACTTACAAGGAGCTAATCTCACTCAGGCAAATTTGAACAGACTGCTCCTGAAGAAGGCTAACTTAAGAGGAGCCCAACTGAGTAAGGCCAACCTGTACAAAGCTAACTTATATAAAGCCAATTTGTCAGGCGCTAATCTACTGGAAGCCAACTTACAGGATGCCAATCTAGCTCAAGCTAATTTACTGCGAGCAGGCTTGCTCCTTACCTATCTAACGGGAGCCAACCTCAACAGTGCGAACTTGAGTGGAGCTAACTTAATTGGAGCCAATTTAATGGAAGCCAATTTAAGCGAAGCTTGTTTAGAAGGAGCCATCATGCCCAACGGCACTATTCATCAGTAGTTGTTTGTTGTTGGTTGTTTGTTGTTGGTTGTTTGTTGTTAGTTGTTAGTTGTTGGTTGTTAGTTGTTAGTCGTTGGTTGTTGGTAAAAAACACTAATAACAAACAACAACCAGCAAACAACAACCAGCAAACAACAACCAGCAAACAACAACCAGCAAACAGCAACCAGCAAACAACAAACAACAAACAACAAACAACAAACAACAAATAACCAACAACCAACAACTACTGCAACACTAGCGTTTCTTCCACTTCTAATAGTTGGGTTTGCCGGAGCAGTTGTTCGTGGAGCATGACGCGATCGCGTCCCTGTAGTTTGGCCTGATACAGAGCGCTAGCGGCAGCAGTCACCATCATGGCTGGAGAATATTCGTAACTGGGAATCAAACTAGCCACGCCTGAACTTAGGGTGAGGGAATGACCCGGTAAATTGGCTTGAACAATATGAAGGGTTTTAACCCGAGAGCGAATTTCCTCGGCGACGCAGACAGCCCCCTCAGCTTTGGTGTTTGGTAAAACGACGGCAAATTTCTCTCCACCGTAGCGGGCGACTAAATCTGCGGGGCGTTTTACTGCTGTTGAGATTGCTTGGGCAACTTGTTGCAAGCATTGGTCGCCTGCTTGTTTTCCATAGCTTTCGTTGTACTTTTTGAAAAAGTCGATATCGCACAGAATCAATGACAAGGGGGCTTGCTCCCGCGCCATTCGCCGCCACTCTTGCTCTATATACGCCTCAAATTGGTCGCGGTTGGCTAACTGAGTCAAGCGATCGCAGCCACCTAGCCTGTTAACACCAGAAAATTGCCTTTGACTAAGCCGCCATCCAGCGATCCAGTGCTGGTACTCCCTCACCTGGCTAATTCCAAGCTGTGAACCACTTTTAGTTTCGAGACCGTTTTCTATCACTGGCATTTCTTGGTGGCAGTAGCTACAAAACCAGTAAATTCTATGGCTGGATATATGACGGAGTAAAGGTAGCGAACAACAAGGACACTGATGTTTAGGAATCATGATTATCTTCACTACCTCTAAGGAATTAGAGGTAATGCCTCCCGCCTATTAACTTGGTAATTTATTCTTATATTTTCCTTACTTTTTCTGGATTGAAACCTATATTTTGGTTGACTTATGTTAAAGAATGTTACTTGACAATGATGAAAATTAGGCATTAAGCAATTAATCCACATATAGTAGCTTTAGTGCGTTACAGACCATTAACATACCCTACATATATAGTCAGTCCTACTCTGGGCGGGTTTTGTAAAAATGTTATTGGTAGGATGCCCGCTGGAATGGTCAAACCAACCCCTATAGGAGCCTAATACTCCACGTCCTATTTTTTATTTGATATTTTCAATTTAGAGGGATTAATCAATAACTTTTAGCAGTCCATGTCGTACACCATACAAGATGCGGTTAATTAAAATTAGATCTTGTTCAGTTAAGCCATCTTCATCAAGAAGCGCATATTTTAAGCGTAGTTGATCGGCATAAGTAATAGTACGATACATAAAAACTTTAGCAACCAATTCTTCGATATTAGCTTGAGGTAAAAGGAGTTCGGCAGAGACCATAAGAGTAAAAAAATTATTTGATACTCTAAATATCAAATTTTTTCTAAAGATTTTCTGTGATCGGCAGTTAAGCGCTAACGTGATAAAAGGGCTGGAGTTTCGGTGATGCTGGTCACTAGACTCCGCGATCAGCCTGCCTCTAGTTAAGAACTCCATGACTCAGATACAGTCCACCTCAATAGAAGGCATCTACGAAGTCTGCATTGGTGTGCGAGACCCCATTCCTCTGATTCATTATTGGGAGCAATTCGGCTATCGGATCGGTCAGTTTGGGGAATTACCGCCAGCAGCCGTCAATTCGTTATACGGGGTTAATAGTGCTTTACGCTCCATTCGGCTTTACCACCAAGATGCCGATCACGGCTTGATTCGCTTGATGGTTTGGGCAAACCCAAGCAATGAAGGTTTGCAGATGGGTTCGCTGAAAATCAAAGGCAACCGCTGGACAACAACCTTAACAGCAGATGTCTTAAATATCCTCAATCATGCCGAAGAAGCAGTCGCTACAGGTTTACCCGTCAAGTACACCCTTCCCCAATGGGAAGTCATCTATAACAAACAGAGAAAGAGTCGTCCGTTTGTTGAGCCAGCTGTGGGAGTGCGGGAAATGATGCTGCTGCAACCGCTAACTCGGCAAGTCTTGTTTCAGCGCTTCGGCTATACTCTGCGCAATTACGGAAAAATTAACGAGAGCGCGGCATTTAAGACTAGCCAGATTACCCACATGGGTATGGTGATTCAAGATGATAGCAAAGAAATGCTCCGCTTTTACGAAGATGTTCTGGGATTATTACGGGTGCGAGATGATGTAGAGACTACCTATGAATCCTCAGTAGCTGCACGGCAGATGTTTGACCTTCAGCCAGAGGAAGGATTTTTAGTGACAGCCTTTGACGATCCGCGCTCCTCTACATCTGACTTGCAGGCTGCCCGTTCTGGCCGACTATATATCATTCGGTTCCCAGATGCTATGTCTTTAACAGAAGAATTTGATAAAGCACGGCCAGGATGTTTGGGGATGTCACTCTATACCTATCGGGTGCGAGGGTTAGCAGACTATTTCAACCGTGTAAAAGCCAGTGCAGCACAAAATATTACCGACATTGTAGCCAATGAGTTTGGCGAAGAAAGTTTCTCTTTTAACGCACCCGATGGTTATTTCTGGACATTGGTATCAGCTGAAATTGGTAATGGGTTTACCCTGAGCGTNNCGTAGCCGAAGGGTAATGGGTAAGACAAACTGGCTTTTCCCCCATGAACAATGAAGAAAATCTGCGATCGCTATCCCTCAAATGAGTGACATGCAAATGAGCTAGTTCAAGAGAGTTTCCCTAGAAAAAGTGACTGTTCGACTAGGTTGTATGGGGGTTATGAATGTAAGAGAAAGACATCTTAATAGGAATTAAGATCATGCTCGAACGATCCCAATGGACCGATCGCCTGGTTCTGGATAAAGGTCAGGTGTTTCAGCAAAACCATGCCTTGCGCGGGCAAGTCATGAGCGATCGCACAATTATCAACCTTAATGCTCTACAGCGCAATTACAAACTAGGTCAGGCTTACGCCAACATCCGCAACCTAGAGTTTCGTACCAATCAGAGACTAGACATTCAATCCTTCAAAGACTATATCAGTATCTGGGGTGATCTGATTAAGTTAGGACTTGATGCAGAGGAAAAGCCTAGACCCAGCTTTCCGGTAGACGAAAGTTACCGCAACCAGAAAACGGCGTTGCACTATCCCAAAGGGGATCTGCTGGTGCTAGTGGCTGAAGCTGTGTACAGTGCTGTAGCTGCTAGCCTGAACCAGTATGTGCTAGATGTTGGGCGTGATGGGTATTGGGCAACGGTTCATGTAGTTAAGGGTGGCACTCCCAACCAGGTACGTGCCTACATCAAAAAGTTCCAACCGGTGGGCGTACTAATGGTGGGAGCGATCGCTGTTCCTTGGTATCAGATTGATGGCGACCAGTTTCCCTGCGACCTCTATTATATGGATACCAACGGCACTTGGCAGGATGCCGATGCCAATGGACTGTTTGATGGTCACAGTGGGGATCTTAACCCAGAGATCTGGGTTGGTCGCATCTATACGCCAACGGCTAACGGCAACGATGCCAATTTGATCAACAACTACTTTGCTCGCAATCACAAATTCCGGCTGGGTATGCTCGGACATGGGCGATCGGCGTTAGCCTACGTCGATGATGACTGGACTGGCTTTGACGATTGTGGTTTCGATGAGCTGTTTCCTGCTTCAAGCATCACCAAATATACTAATCCTGCCACCACTGACGCTGACTTGTATAAGGCAGAGGTTAACTCGATGCGATCGTGGGTACAGCTGTGCGCTCACTCCTGGCCCCAAGGTCATGCTTTAAGGGTTGGGGACACCAACGAGTATATCCAAGTGCCCTACTTCCGGGATACTAACCCACCCAACGCCCACTTCTATAACCTCTTTTGCTGCGGGCCGGGTAAATTTACCGAAGACAACTACTTGGCTGGCTGGTACATCTTTGACCAAAGCGGCGGTGGCACTAACTTGGGATTGGGAGCGATCGCTAGTGCTAAGTCGGGTTCAATGCTCTTCTTTGAAGATTTCTACCGTCCCATGGGTCAGGGTAAAGTCATTGGCGATGCCTTTGTGGATTGGTGGAAAGCTCGCGGGCCAGAACATGAAGATTGGGAACGCTACTGGTTTTATGGGTTAGTTTTACTAGGTGACCCTACCTTAACCTGGTGGAAGGGCGCTGTACCCAAGCCAGAACAGCCACAACCCGGAGATGTATTCGACCACTGGCCGCGCAAAATGCAGTTCCGCTGGGACCCGGTCAATCTGGATAACGTCAAGTATACTCTCGAAGTTGATGCCTACGGTGCGGTTAATGGCAAGTGGTCTGAGGAGACTAACCAAAGCTTCCTCGTTTACCACGATATCTCTGGCATTACGCTGAATCACACGTTTGTTGGTGCTCAGCGTGGGCGTTGGCGGGTTCGAGCCAATGTTGATGGAACAGCCTGCTCTTGGTCGCCCTGGTCTTACTTCCAGTTTACGATTTAGCTAGTTTGAATTTTGCTCCCCCGACCCCCCAACCTTGGGGGAGAAAATTTCTAGCGGTTCTCATGCTGAAAGGAACACAGTCTTTTTTTTAACAGCTTTTATTCGTAGGGTGCGTTACGCTAAAGGACGCCAATTATTTTAAGGATACCAAATCCACTGCCATTACCCCCCTTTTAAAT
>DNXU01000070.1:6870-7779 GCA_003505715.1 Cyanobacteria bacterium UBA8803
CCCGATTTCTTGAAGAAGTCGGGAATCTGAACTATTAGCATCTCATAACTCAAATAGGATTGCTAGCTGACAAAGGTAAAAGCATCACTATCAAGACTCAAACCAGAAACCCCATCGACAATACCAATCAGCTCATTTTGGTCTGAAGTTTGATAAAATATCGCCACACCTGATGGTAAACCCCCAGGAGATATACCTAAAATATAGTTACTCTCTGTGCCATGTAACTGAATTGAATCTTGACCTAATTGAAAATCAGTAATCAAGGCATAGTCACCTAAACCCAAGTCAGCATCATTCCCATCATTATAGTAAACTTGGTTGGCATCTCCCAGGATGAATTTATCCTTATTCCCTCCACCTGTCAGTATATCAGTTTCACCTAATCCAGGATTAACAGAATTGGGATCGACGCCAATTATACTATCGTTATCTAGGATAGTTAAGGTGGTATTGTTAATTCCAATCGTAGCGCCGTTACTGGGGTTACTTAAGGTAAGTTTAATGGTCTCATCACTTTCAACCTCGCTATCATTGAGGATAGGAATGACAATAGTTTGGACAATTTCTCCGTCGGCAAAGGTAACCGTGATGGGGGTATTGTCGTAATCTTTTCCTGCTTCAGCAGTACTATTACTCGGAGTGACAGTAGCAGTAACTATTCCTTCGCGGCTACCAATCCGGTTAATCGTTACCTCAGTAATGGGAGTGCCATCTTCGCTAACCTGGAATTCTGTAGCATCAAAGGCTAATTTAACATCGTTATCTTTAATTTGGAGAGTGGCAGTTTTTTGAGTACCGATGGTAGCACCACCTGTGGGATTGGTTAAGGTGAGATTGATGGTTTCAGTGTTTTCAACGATACTATCTTCAAGGATAGGAATCTCTATAGTTTTGCTGGTTTCACCA
>DNXU01000341.1:0-3758 GCA_003505715.1 Cyanobacteria bacterium UBA8803
AATCACCAATCACCAATTACCAAGCTAGCTATTTGGGCTGTAAGGAAAGGGCAAGGGCTTTTTGCCAGATCAGTTTTTTGACGATGAACCGACAGCGTAAGTAATAGGGATTGGCACCACTACCGGGTTGTGATCTTTTTACTAAGAAACGGATAAAGAATGAATCGGCATTCTGGGCAGCTGCTTGGACTTTTTTTGGGTCTAATAAGGGGGAGGCAACATTTTCATCGCTGAGTTCTAAATCTAGCTTTCGACCGGGAAGAATCTTACTCGGATCTTGGGATATATTAGTTGTTCCCGAAACTACCCGGCCTAAGGGCTGCATCCGATTCTCAAAATCACTAATAAAAGCTTCTTTCCAATCTACTTCAATAAAAGAATCCTTGGATTTATTTTCAATATTGAGGGTAATGGTTCTCAATTCATCAATCCTATATTTTTCTTTGAAGGCAAATTTAATAGCCATTATTTCATTTATGTCATTTTCAATCAATTGCTGATTCAGATAGTCTGCGTCATGTTCAATAGTAAATAAAACATCCAGGCTTCTTAAGGCTCTGTTAAAAACTAAATTGACAACAATTATATAAACAGTTGCTATGAGTAAATTTGCGGCGAATTCTTGATTAAATTCCATTGGCCTATTTTATTTATAACTTAACTAAATCTTAGAGTGAAACAAACTAATCAATCCGCTTAATAGAGGAAAAATCCTCAAACCAACCCCGACGCCAGAAAAAAGCAAATAAACCTACACCAATAGCAAACATCGCTGCCAAACAAGTTGGATAACCCCAATACAAATTCAGTTCTGGCATATTCAGTGGTGATTTTTCTGTATTGAAATTCATGCCATATATTCCGGCCACGAAAGTTAGCGGAATAAAAATTGATGACATCACAGTCAAAAATTTCATGACTTCGTTCATTTTATTACTAATGGATGACAGATAAACATCCATTAAACCCGAAGTCAGCTCGCGATAAGTTTCTACTATATCCATAACCTGAATGATATGGTCGTAACAGTCTCGCAAGTAAATTCTGACCTCATCACAAATTAAGTTGCTGCCATTACGGATTAAGGAGTTAATGGCATCTCTTTGCGGCCAAATGGCACGACGTAGTGCTAATAACCCCCGGCGAATTCTATAGATTTTTTCCAGGGTATAGCGGGTTGGGTTAGCGACGACTTCATCTTCTAAATCATCAATTGCTTCACCATAGTTTTCTAAAACTGGGAAAAAGCCATCAATAATTGAATCTAAGAGGGTGTAAGCTAAATAATCAGACCCTTGCCTGCGGATAGTACCTTTGGCCGCTCGAATGCGATCGCGTATTGGGTCAAAGCAATCTCGTTCTGGCTCTTCTTGTACTGTCAGCAAATAATATTTCCCCAACACAAAACTGACTTGCTCAATCCAGAACCCATCTTTATTGGGTTTGGGCATTACCATTTGGGAAATAATCACCAACTGGTCTTCGTAATCTTCGACTTTTGGGCGCTGGGGCACATTAACCACATCTTCCAGAACCAGGAGATGTAGATCGAAGACACTACCTAGCCGCTGTAAGATGTCTTCATTGCCTAAACCCTGAACGTCAACCCATGAAACTGATGCGGTATCCAGATAAGGAGCGCAGGCTTCGGGGGTTAAATTCGCTACACGGGTGGCGTGGGTTTCATTGTAGTCAATTAAAACAATGGTCGATGGTGTAGCGTCTGCCTCAATGCTTAAGGTGCCTGGGAGGCTACCTGGTTCATCGTAGAAGTAATCAAATAGATCTTCTTCATCTTCAGGTTCTGTAGCCAGTCCTGAAGCTGAGAAACGCTCTTGTGACATAACCTGAATTTTTAAATACTACATTGAGGGAAGAAGGGAGAGGGAGAAGGAGAAGAATAAGATCAAAATTTGTCCTTTCCCTACTGCCTAGCCCCTCTCCCTAGTCCCTCTCTACATCATACCCATGCCGCCCATGCCGCCCATGCCGCCCATGCCGCCCATGCCGCCCATGCCGCCCATATCAGGGGCAGGTGCTTTCTTTTCAGGCTTCTCAACTACTAGGGCTTCTGTAGTTAAGACCATCCCGGCGATAGAACCAGCATTCTGTAAGGCCGATCGCACTACCTTGGCAGGGTCGATAATGCCAGCAGCAATCAGGTCTTCAAATTTGTCCGTGGCTGCATTGTAGCCAATGTTGCCCTCACTGGAGCGAACCTTCTCGACAATCACGGAACCTTCAACACCAGCATTATCAGCCATCTGACGCAGGGGAGCTTCCAATGCCTTGGCAACTATATCAGCACCGACTCGCTCTTCGGCAGGTAGACTACTTTTCACTTCAGTAGCTTTGGCAATTAAGCGAATCAGGGTTGTACCGCCTCCTGGAACGATACCTTCGTCTACAGCTGCTTTAGTAGCGTTGAGGGCGTCTTCAATTCGCAGTTTTTTGTCTTTGAGTTCGGTTTCGGTTGCCGCACCTACCTTAATCACCGCGACACCACCAGCGAGTTTAGCAATCCGTTCTTGCAGTTTTTCTTTATCGTATTCGGAGTCAGTCTCTCCTAACTGCTTGCGAATTTGAGCAACCCGCTTATCGACATCAGCCTTGGTTTCGCCGTCAGCCACAATGGTAGTACTGTCTTTGTCGATAGTGATTTTCCGGGCAATTCCGAGCATGGAGAGGGATACCGTATCGAGACTCAAACCCACTTCTTCAGAAATGAGCTGACCCCCGGTGAGAACTGCAATATCTTGTAACATGGCTTTACGGCGATCGCCAAATCCTGGGGCTTTCACAGCTGCCGCGTTCAAGACGCCTCGCGCTTTGTTTACCACTAGAGTTGCCAAGGCTTCCCCTTCTACGTCTTCAGCAATAATGAGCAGGGGTTGACCCGCACGAGCAACTTTTTCTAAAACTGGCACCAAATCCTGGATCGCGCTAATCTTTTTATCAGTAATCAGGATACGGGGGTTTTCAAACTCTACCGTCATTCGTTCGTTGTCCGTGACGAAGTAGGGAGAAGTGTAGCCGCGATCGAGCTGCATCCCTTCCACCACATCCAGTTCTGTACTCAGGGATTTGGATTCTTCAACCGTAATGACGCCGTCTGTGGTAACTTTGCCCATTGCTTCGGCGATCATGGCACCAACTTCCTCATCGTTACCAGCAGAGACTGTAGCCACTTGGGCGATCGCACTTCCAGCAACAGGTTGTGCCATTGCCTGAATTTCTTCAACTAGATGGGCAATGGTTTTCTCTATACCACGACGCACGGCAACGGGATTTGCCCCAGCCGCCACGTTCTTCATTCCTTCACGAATCATCGCCTGAGCCAGGATGGTTGCTGTAGTGGTGCCATCACCAGCAATATCTTTGGTTTTAGAGGCGACTTCTTGAATGAGTCTAGCACCTGTATTTTCTAAGGGGTCTTCCAGCTCAATCTCTTTGGCAACAGTAATGCCATCGTTGACAATCTGAGGTGCGCCATACTGCTTTTCTAGAAGCACGTTACGACCTTTGGGGCCGAGGGTGACGGCGACTGCTTCAGCCAGGATATCCATCCCCTTTTCCAGGGCGCGACGAGCGTTTTCGTTNNTTACGACCTTTGGGGCCGAGGGTAATGCGAACGGCATCTGCTAAGGAGTTAACTCCGCGTTCTAAAGCCCGTCTTGATTCTTCTTTAAAGGAAACAATTTTTGCCATAGGGTTGTTTTTGGATTCGATCGTGTCTCCATTAGCCAATTTAGCACTCT
>DNXU01000341.1:3796-9181 GCA_003505715.1 Cyanobacteria bacterium UBA8803
AGGCCATGACCATGCCACCATCAACATTAAAGACCTGCCCGGTAATATAAGCAGCAGCTGGATCGGCAGCCAGGAAGCGCACCATCCCAGCAACTTCCTCTGGTTCACCGTAACGACCGAGGGGAATGTACTTGAGAATTTCTTCAGATTTTAGTTCGCTGGTCATATCGGTAGCAATAAATCCTGGCGCTACGGCATTCACGGTAATGNNCGCGACTAGCTAACTCCTTCGCCACCGTTTTGGTCAATCCAATCACACCTGCCTTTGCCGCACTGTAATTTGCTTGACCTGGATTACCCATTTGCCCTGATACCGAGGCAATATTAATAATACGGCCAGACTTTTGCTTGAGCATCACCTTACTCGCCGCCCTAGTACATAAAAAAACGCCTGTCAGGTTTAGGTCAATTACAGCTTGCCAATCTTCTGGTTTCATCCGCAGGAGCAGGGTGTCGCGGGTAATGCCTGCATTGTTAACGAGGATGTCAATTCGACCGAACTTCTCTAGGGTTTGGTTAATGAGAGCATCTACTTGCTCGGCTTGAGAGACATCTGCTTGGAGTGCGATCGCATCTCCCCCACTCTCAGCAATGGCTGCCACCACTTGTTCAGCAGCTGCACTAGAGGCGGCATAGTTTACCACCACCTTAGCTCCCTCTGCTGCTAATGCTAAAGCAATAGCTCTACCAATACCTCGCGAAGCTCCAGTAATGATGGCAACGAGATCGCCTAACCGCTGTGAAGATGTCTGTAATGCTTCCATGAGAAATCCCTTTTGAACTAACAGCTCAGAAAACTCAGCTCTAAAAATTTTGCACTAGAATCAAGCCAAAAGACTAACAATAGCGGTTTTTGTCATGGCAGTTAAAAAGCAGTTCGCCAGTTTCCAAGAAGTCCTCTCTGGCTCTGATTTGCCTGTATTGGTAGATTTTTATGCGACTTGGTGCGGGCCTTGTCAGATGATGGCTAACATCTTGGAGCAAGTCAGCGCTCAACTCAAGGGTCGGTTGCAGGTGGTCAAAATTGATACGGATAAGTACCCCCAGCTAGCGTCTCAGCACAAAGTTTATGCCCTACCCACCTTGGTACTCTTCAAAAACGGCCAGCCTGTAGAGCGTATTGAGGGAGTAGTGGCAGCCGATCAACTTGTTCAACGATTGGAGCTACTTCTTTAAATCAACCTCATAACCAGAAGTCGGGTTTCTTGAAGAAACCCGACTTCTGGGTCTATAACTCCTTTTTGATTATGTCCAATATGATTAGCAGGAGAGATGCTACCCTTATAACCCAAAGGGTACAACGCCGATTATGTCAATAGCCCTTAGAAAAATTAGCTAGATCTTGGGAATGATTAGATTGATCTGCCCCAGGAGGGGTTGCTGATTGGTCTTTATCCTGAGCCCGTTGTTCCCGTTTTTTGCGATCGGCTTTGATGGCATCTTCTATCACAGTCTGAACCTGAGCCATTTTTTCCAGGTTGCTGCGGTACAACTCCAAGTCTTTTTGCAACTTTTCTTGATCTAAGTTCAAGGCTTGACTAATTTGCTGGAGTGCCTCAGTTACCTGCTGTTGATTCTTGACCAACTCCGGATCGGATTGTTCTAGCAGGCTATACAGACCAATCGCAAATAGGCGACTGTACTTAAATTTAGGATTGCTAGCGATCGCGGTGACGATGGTAGACAAATCCAAGGCACCATGTAGAGGAGTTGGCGAACTAAACCAAGATATTAGTTCTGAACCAGATAAACCTCTTGCCATTTCCTTGAGTCGTTCGGCATCCTGCTGGTATTGTTGCGGATTGCCCCCAACTGCCTGACAAACGGCTTCAAAAATGGATTCTCGATCTTTTTCTGGTCGATAGCCTTGCATGAAGCGGTTAAAAGAAGTTACTACACCCAAGGCATAGATGGGATCGTAGCGAAAATCCACATTAACCAACAGCAAATGCATCTCTACCATCAACTCTTCCACCACCCGTCGGTAAATTGAGTTAATCGGACGGGTGTGATGTTTATAGAAATCTCGTTTGGTCTCCGAGACTGTACGAACGTTACTCACAAAGCAGATTTTAATGGGTATTTCATCCCATTGTCTCGCTTAAAGACGAGTTTGCCAAGGCAAGATATCCTGAGAGGAGAATAGGAAAAATCTCGCTATCCCTTTATATATGGCTCTTCCTCCAGAACTTATCACCTTAGCACACTATATGGCTGGTGAATTTGACAATCAACAACAAGCGATCGCCGATCCAGTTTGGTACGTTCACCTGCGCCTGTGGCAGCGACCTGTGCCTTTGTTTACCGAAGACAGCCTGACCCTATTTGCCGAACAAGCCAATATTGTCAATCTCGATCGCCCCTACCGCCCCCGATTGCTGCGGCTACGTCTTTCTGATACGCTCCCTGCCTCTTTACAGGTGCAATACTACATGTTTAAAGATTCAGAAGCAATTTGCGGAGCAGGCCGCCATCCAGAATTATTGAAACAGCTAACGATTGACCAAATCGAGTTCTTACCTAGCTGCACGCTGACAGTTCAACAGCGGCAAGGCGAGTCGAATTCTTATGAGTTCTCCACCTCTTCGGCAACAGGGAGTCCTTGTTGCTTTACCTATCAGGGCAACACTTACCAAGTTTCTCTGGGATTTGAGGCAACAAAAGAGGAATTCCGCAGCTATGATAAGGGCATCGATCCTACAACCGGAAAAGCAATTTGGGGTGCTTTACTTGGCCCATTTCGCTTCACAAAATGCCAAGACTTTGCTCATGAATTGGCAGTATAATGGTTGTTGGTTATTAGTTGTTGGTTATTAGTTGTTGGTTATTAGTTGTTGGTTATTGGTTATTAGTTGTTGGTTATTAGTTGTTGGTTGTTGGTTGTTGACAAGCCAATTACCCATTACCAATTACCCATTACCAATTACCCATTACCAATTACCCATTACCAATTACTTCAAGTTGCCATACTGCGAGGAACTCCTTCCAAGGCTTCTTCCTCAGTTTCAAAGATTTCAAACACTGAATCCATCATTGTTACTTCAAACACTAGTTTGGCTTCGGGATGGACGTTACAAATACGGAAACTTCCTTTAACTTTGTCCGCATCTCGCATTCCTGCCACTAAAGATGTTAGGCCAGAACTATCAATAAAGTTAACCTGACTCAGATTGACCACTACATGCCGACTGAGTTTGGAAATACATTCTTGCAACTTCAGACGAAATTGCCAAGCCGTGGTAATGTCCAGGCGTCCAATTGGTGCCAAAACAATGACGGTCATGCCATCTTTGGTAGTATAAGTTTTTTGATCGATATGAATCATCAATGACCTCCTTACAGCGTTAGCTCCCCTTGAACCTCAAGAGGAGCCCGATCGGGGTTGGGGCAGAGTAGGTCAATTACGTCTTGAGAACTCACTTGAAACAAGACTCACCTTAATTGGGTAGCTTTTGCTACTTACCCCAAGTAGTGTAACTCAGATATCTAGTTAGGTTGTAGCTGTCCAGTTTGCCCAGTCTTGGGGAACCAGAAAAGTTTCGTATAATTCTGCTTCGGGAGTACCAGGTTGGGGTTGGTAACCATATTCCCACCGGACTAGAGGGGGTAGAGACATAAGTATGGACTCAGTCCGCCCGTTGGTTTGCAGACCAAAGATTGTACCCCGATCGTAAACCAGGTTAAATTCTACATAACGACCTCGGCGATAAAGTTGGAAGTTACGCTCGCGATCGCCATATTCTAAACCTCGACGCCGCTCAGCAATTGGCAGGTAAGCAGGTAAAAAGGCATTGCCGCAATCCCGGACAAAGGCAAACAGCTCTTCCCAACTACGCGGTTCCCCTACACCGACTTGGTTGCTGTAAGTGGCTGCTGATCCTTCCATGTTAGGCCCGCGATATAATACTCCCCGCCCATCTTGATAGTCAAAGAACAGACCGCCGACGCCCCGCATTTCTTGACGATGTTTTAGATAAAAATATTCGTCGCACCAGCGCTTGAAAACTGGATAATACTCACCATGGTGAGCATCGCAGGCTTGTTTGAGGGTTTTGTGGAAATGGGCAGCATCTTCGGCAAAAGGATAATAGGGCGTTAAATCTGCTCCTCCGCCAAACCACCACACTGGCCCAGCCTCAAAATAGCGATAATTGAGGTGAACGGTTGGGATGTAGGGATTGCCGGGATGCAACACCATTGATGTGCCAGTAGCATAAAATCCATAACCAGCTGCTTCTGGACGCTGCGTTAGGATTGAGGGCGGTAACTGCGTCCCCCAAACCTCAGAAAAGTTCACCCCACCCTGCTCAAAGACAGCACCATCGCGGATCACGCGGGAACGACCGCCACCACCTTCTTCTCGCTCCCAGCTATCCTCCTTAAAGGTACTGAGGCCATCCAACTGCTCCAAACCTGTGCAGATTGTATCTTGAAGCTGTTGCATAAACTGCTTGACTCTCTCCCTAGAGTCAGTGGGAGGTAAAAAATGAGTGGCGATCGTTGCGTCTGTCTGAAAAGCTGTCATAATTTCAATTCAATATCCTTAACCAGTCAGCTAACCCAAAATCTCATTGCCACCGCTCGGCATCTTGATGGGTCAACGCTCTATTGTAGGCCAATTAGAACCATCTTTGGAGAGTCCCTCACCAAAGAAAGGGAAACAGGGAGCAGGGAACGGGGAACCGAACAATAGACCCTAAACCATACCCCTTACACCCCGCAGCCTCAGCGCCAGGTTAAGATATTCCCTGTTCCTTGTTCTCCTTAATGCTTACATTGTCCTGATAGGAGTTCCGAATATATCCTATAGAAGGATTTTACGGCAACGCTATTGACCTAGAGTTAAAAATTTGCCTGAGCGTCGCTACAGGAGGCGGGTTGTGATTCTTAATTTTTCCTTTAAATTAATCGCAGGTCGAGGGAGAATTTGGTGCAAGTTCTCTCTCTTTAGGACGTATCGCGCCCTGAGTACTGCTCCAGTTGACGTTCTTTGGCACAAATTGATCAACCTAGCAGATGTATCCTGGCATCCCCTGCTATCGAGTACCAATGCCCCTATCGGGCTAATTGCAAAACCAGGTTTGATTTACCAAGTGGTTACTCGCTTAATTCCAATTCCCGTGCGAGTTTTTGTGGAACGAGTGCTACCGGGAGAATTGCTGAGCGTGCGGGTATTAGCCATTCCGGGGGTTGAAAACCGATTGACTTACCGAGTGGAGTCTACAGTTTGCGGTACCTACGTCTCCTACTCAATGACCTTGCGTGGTTGGTTATCTCCTTTGATCTGGTGGCTGATTCGACCCTACGCCGCTCGTGTAGCTGTAGAACTGGCTCAGGCAGCGGAGCAGGTAGCAGCGCTATAACTAAGGATGAGGGATGAGGGAT
>DNXU01000341.1:9282-11995 GCA_003505715.1 Cyanobacteria bacterium UBA8803
GAGGGATGAGGGATGAGGGATGCAAGAGTACAAAATAATTGGCTCTTCATCCGTTATCCTTAACCGTTAAGATATCCTTAAGCATTAAGATCTATGAAGAATACTGACGAGGTTGTTTTCCCCTCAAAGCTCCAGGCAAAAAGGTGAATCTATAAAATATGCTCGATACTAGTTCAGTTTTAGAAGTATTACGTCCGGTACAAGACCCCGAACTCCGCAAGAGTTTGGTGGAATTGAATATGATCCGCAATGTCACAATTAATAATGGTACTGTTAGCTTTACTTTAGTGTTAACGACCCCCGCCTGCCCGTTGCGGGAATTTATTGTTGAAGATTGCCAGAAGGCCGTTAAACAGCTACCTGGTGTAGCAGAAGTCTTAGTGGATGTCACGGCTGAAACACCTCAGCAAAAATCCCTGCCTGACCGCAAAGGAATTGACAGGGTAAAAAATATTCTGGCAATTTCCAGTGGTAAAGGTGGTGTCGGGAAGAGTACTGTGGCAGTCAACGTCGCTGTAGCGCTGGCACAATTGGGCGCTAAAGTGGGTCTAATTGACGCTGATATTTATGGGCCAAATGCCCCGACCATGTTGGGCTTAGCCGATGCCAAGGTAATGGTACAGCAAGGTTCTCAGGGAGAGGTACTCGAACCAGCGTTTAACCACGGTGTCAAATTGGTTTCCATGGCGTTTTTGATTGACCCAGATCAGCCAGTGATTTGGCGCGGGCCAATGTTAAATGGAGTAATTCGCCAGTTCCTATACCAGGTAAATTGGGGGGAATTGGATTATTTAATTGTGGATATGCCACCGGGAACCGGAGATGCCCAGTTAACCTTAGCCCAATCAGTGCCGATGGCAGGAGCCGTAATCGTGACCACGCCGCAAAACGTAGCCCTGTTGGACTCTCGCCGTGGCTTGAAAATGTTCCAACAACTGGGGGTGCCTGTGTTGGGAATTGTGGAAAACATGAGTTACTTCATCCCACCAGATCTGCCCGATCGCCACTACGATCTGTTTGGCTCTGGAGGAGGGGAAAAAACCTCCAAGGAACTGAATATCCCCTTACTCGGTTGTATTCCCCTAGAAATTCCCTTGCGTCAAGGAGGCGATCGCGGATTGCCCATAGTTGCTGCCGAACCCCAATCAGCTTCAGCTCAGGCTTTGGTCGCTATTGCTAAAGCCATTGCTGGCAAAGTTTCGATCGCGGCATTGAGCAGCAATTAGTGATGAGGCTAGATGGAGGAAATGGGAGTGGGCAATGGGAAAAGCCATGACCAATTACCAATTACCCATTGCCCATTCTTCATTTGCATATTTATTTTGTAGCTGTTTGTCTTTTCAGAGTAAAATCTTGGGCGACATTCCTGATGCTCGTACCTGACGAACGCTAATTGCTAACAGTAGGATTGCTAACCACTTGATATGTTGCAAAGGTCACTGAGAAGATCGCTGATCGGTATTCGCTGGAGGTCTATCCTGGCACCGTTGCAGGAATTAGACTGGCAGCTATTGGTCTTAAGTGTGGGTCTTACCTGCCTGGGCGGGATCATGATTCGCAGCACGGAATTGAATGCGGGGTTGACAGACTGGTGGTGGCACTGGCTCATAGGTGGCATTGGATTGGTTTTGGGACTATTCATTGCACGCTCTCGCTACGAAGCTCTCATCCAATGGCATTGGATTGTTTATGCCATCACCAATTTTTCCCTATTGGCGGTAATGTTTATGGGAACCACAGCCAATGGTGCGCAACGGTGGATTAACGTCCTTGGCTTCCACGTTCAACCCTCTGAATTCGCCAAAATCGGACTAATTGTTACTCTGGCTGCACTCCTGCATTCCCAACCGGCCTCAACCCTAAGCGTATTTTTGCGAATCTTAGGGGTGGCTGCAGTGCCATGGCTCTTTGTATTTTTAGAGCCTAACTTGGGCACTTCACTGGTGTTTGGTGCCATTACTATAGGGATGCTCTACTGGGGTAATGCCAATCCTGGTTGGCTAGTGCTAATGGCTTCTCCTGTTGTCTCAGCGATCCTTTTCAACGTGTTTTTTCCAGGTTGGGTTGTCTGGGTGGCAGCAATGGGCCTTATTGCTTGGCGTACCTTACCTTGGCCTTGGTTTGGTTCATTGGGCGCTTTGGCTGTAAACGGCATTTCTGGTGCTTTGGGACATATCTTATGGGGTTTGCTTAAGCCTTATCAAAAAGATCGACTGATTCTGTTCTTAGATCCAGAGAAAGATCCGTTAGGAGGCGGTTACCACTTGATCCAATCGCGGATTGCGATCGGAGCTGGTGAACTGTGGGGCAAGGGGCTTAATCAGGGCACCCAAACCCAGCTGCACTTTATTCCTGAACAGCATACGGACTTTATCTTCTCTGCTATTGGGGAAGAACTTGGCTTTGTAGGATGCTTGTGCGTTCTAATTGCCTTCTGGTTTCTCTGCCTGCGCTTGGTCATTATTGCTCAAAATGCTAAGGACAACTTTGGCTCGCTGCTCGCCATTGGTGTTTTGTCAATGATCGTGTTTCAGACTGTTGTCAACATTGGCATGAATATTGGTGTAGCTCCCATTACGGGTATTCCGCTACCATTGCTGAGTTACGGTCGTTCGGCATTGCTGGCCAATTTTTTGGGACTGGGGTTGGTGGAATCAGTCGCCAATCACCGACATCGATTGAAGTTTTAGATGGTGATGGGTGATGGGTGATG
>DNXU01000341.1:12183-15271 GCA_003505715.1 Cyanobacteria bacterium UBA8803
AATTACCAATTACCAATTATTAGATTAGCTTATCACCCCCTCTGGGAAATCCCCTAATAGCTAATGGACAACGTCTTACTAATAAGGGAAAATAAATAATTAGTAATATACAATTAGCAATTTAGCCCTTAGCAAGCAATATGATTTTTCCTGGTTCGATTGTTCGCGTGATCAATCCCGATGATATCTACTACAAATTTGAGGGCATAGTCCAGCGCCTGAGTGATGGCAAAGTGGGTGTGCTGTTTGAAGGAGGCAACTGGGACAAAATTGTAACGTTTAACCTGTCAGAGCTAGAAGCAGTTGAACCCGCAGTGGGGAAAAAAGGTAAATAGTTGGTTGTTGGTTGTTGGTTTTTAGCGGCCATAACCAATAATTAATCACCAATAGCTTACAACTAATCACTAAATTATGCGTCTTCCCTTACCACAGTTTGCCGTTGGCGATCGCCCCGACCATCATATTGCTGAGGTGATCGAGACAGCAACGACAGAATTTCTGGCACAATGTTTGGAGCCAGAGGATTTGAGCTTTCCAGTCATGCCGTCCTTTGGCAGTTGGGTCAAGTCGGTGGATGAAGAATCGGGAAATGAAGTCATGGCGGTGGTTTACTACGCTACTACTAGCCCCATTGATTCCGTACACCGAGCAGTAGCTTTGGGGTTATCGCTGACTGAGTTACGGGAACAGCAGCCACAGATTTTTGCCATGCTCAAAACCGAGTTCCGTGCCGCTATCGTCGGATTTGTAACGCCTGTTGAGGGGGGGAACGGATCGAGCAATACTGGAGGCGCTGTTTATCAGTACCTACCCCCCCGTCCGCCCCAAATTCATCAAGCTGTCTACAAATGCCAACCTACAGAGATTGCTCGCTTCAGCGAGCGGTTGGATTTTTTGCGCACGCTCTTACAAGTGAATGGAGCTCCAGTTGAGGCTCTCATAGCAGCAGCGATTCGAGAAGTTTATCAAATTCGTCAAGCTGACCGTAACTGGTTAGTCCAAGCAGGACGAACTTTGAGCGTCTTGCTTAAAGATGATTATGACCGCTTGCGATATATTTTGAGCCAACTTCATTGGTAGCTAGCTCGTACAAAAAGGGCAGCAAAATCTTTTGTGATAATTGCGTTGGGAGCGTCCTCTGGTTTAGAGATCGCGTCAAAGGCTTTGTTGCGAGCATCCGGTTCTAATAAAGCCTGCACAACTAACTCCGCCACATCGGCACGGGGAATAGAGGGAGAAATTCCCTCTGGTGGATTGGTCAATAAACTGTCATCTTGACCAATAAGGAGTTCCCTTTTGCCACCGGGCTGGTCTAATAGCCCACCGGCTCGGATAATTGTGTAGTTGATGCCAGAGTTAATTAAGTACTGTTCTGCTTTGCGCTTCCAAATCAAGATATTACCATTGCCAAGACGGTTAAGAGGATGGTTTTCATCGGTGCCACCCATAGAGCCGACTAGCACAATATGATTTACTCCTGCTGCTTTAGCCGCCTCAATCTGGTTGATCTGCCCTTGATAGTCAATTGCTTCTGGAGTCTCACTAGGAGCAAAGATGAATGAGGGACGCTGTCCTGGTTGAGGAACCCCTTGCGGTTGGGGAATAGCGCTGGTGAGAATCACCAAGGCTTGACATCCTTCTAGAGCCAGGGTTAGAGCCGCCCGATCTCGGATATCCCCAAAATAAAAACCTGCCGTCGTGCCGAATAATTGCTCAACTTTCTCGCAAGAACGGGCAAAGCCCCTGACAGTAAAGCGATCGGGAAGTTGTTGTAGCTTCTGGACGACGAGAGAGCCAGTACGTCCGGTAGCACCCGTAACTAGGACTTGTAGGGGAGCGATCTTCATTGCAGGGAAGGCAGAGGATAGAGGGCAGAGGGCAGAAAGTTTCATAACAATGTTATCTTAATTGCTCCACCCTTTTCCTTATTTTCAAAATAGTTGTGGATTTCTCTTTCACAAATCTTTTATGATTGCTCTATTTCTTTCTTGATTTTTTCCTTTATCTCTGTATTACCAATCCATGAAGTCCATTGCTGATACAAGCCAGAATTTTTCTTTAATACCATCAAATTTCTTAATATTTTCCTTTCTCCACTATCAAATTGTTCCTCAAGCGTAAAACTTTCTTCCGCTCCGTAGGTAGTCAGCTTTACATCTTCCGCCATCTTCTCCTGAAAGTAAGACACATCCATAGTTTCAGCACGAACTAAAATTGCCCCAATATCCTCTTCAGGCTCTACTTGCCATACCTGTTCTAAAAGCCCTAGGAGTAGTTTCTCTTTCTCTCCCTTCCATTCCGGTTTTGTTTTTAAGCGTCTTAGTGCTTGCAATTTATTTTCCCTAATTTCATCAGAACTCAGCATTTACTCGCTCCTCAATTAAGCAATTTCTCCGAGATATACTGCCTTAAAAATATAGACAGTTTCAATATATTACTAGCGAGAAGAAGATTTTTCTTTGTATGAATGATTGGTACGAAGTAAGTAACTACTAGTCGCGATGAAGAGAATTGAGATAGCTAGATAGAGCAGATCTAGTGATGTTACAATACGCATCTTCATGACTTCCTTGAAGAATCCCACTACTAATACCATCACAACGACTTTTAAAATTTTATCCTTTAACTGTTCCAAGGACTTTATCTCTAAAATTTGAATTTCTTGATCTTCTTGCCGTCCGATATCAATTTTAGAAATGAATAATTCATAAATGCCAAAACTAAACAGCATTAAAACAATACCAATTAAATACAAATCGATACCACCAATAATACTGCTCATGATTTTTATAACATGTTTTGGATCATTTTCCTTCAGATACAAAAATGCTTTCAATCCTAGGGAAATTTCCCAGCTACCGAGTAGAAATAAAGCCCCAACACTAAGTACTCCAAAAAATACTGGTACAATCGTTAAAAATCTGACCATCCAGAGGGAGGTTTCTACAAATTGCTCTAACTTTTTTTGGTTGTTCATCAAATGACTTTAATAAAGTAAAGATTCTTGGTTCATGCATGACTGATACCAAGTGGCGGTCTAGGGCCATTGTTGAGTCAGCTTTACTTTATTGTCCACCCTCACGACAAA
>DNXU01000341.1:15386-19488 GCA_003505715.1 Cyanobacteria bacterium UBA8803
GCGGATTTATTGTCGATAGAGAAATTTGGGGAGCTGGGGGAGTGGGGGAGCTGGGGATGATGGCTCTGCTCTCATTGAAATTCTCTCCTTCTTTGCCCTCCTCAGTTATCTTCTTCTTTGTTTTTACTTGAAGCGTCAATGAGCGTCTCTTTAGCTTGGTCGGGGGTATCCTTTTGAGAAGAGGAGCGCTTCCCTGAAGCTGTTTTTAGGCCAGCCTTTGGTGTTTCGCCTTCAAGGTGAATCTGAATTTTTGGACCAGAACTCGCCAGACGAACGATCATGCCATTTACAACTGGCATTTGGGTAATGCGTTTACCATCAATATAGGTTCCATTGGCACCTAAACTGACAATTTCCCAACTTGAACCATTTCTCCGCAGCTCAACATGGTGGCGGGAAACTACGGCGCTATAGAGAATGACATCATTATCTGTGGAGCGCCCAATCCGAATCACTGATTCAGATTCAAAGGGCCAACTTTGAACAGGCACAGACTGGAGGGGATGCAGCAAGGTCAGAGTAATCACCGGTGTTACATCTTTCAAAGACTTTTGTCTTAAGACCAGAGGCTCTCGAAACTTCCCATGGCGACTGACCTGAGATTTTTCGTCTTAATCAGCACTGAGCGTAACCGATTGGAAAGCCCTCGCTCCTATTGGAGGAAGCTAGAGTTCTTGGCGAGCGGTTTGATTGAGCAGGACTGCTCAACCACATGTTAATTACACTTATCGATAGGGATCAAAAGCAATTGCTCAAAACCGATCGGCCTCTTCCATTCTTCACTGATTTAGCTTTACGGGCTAAAACCGCAAAGTCCATATCTTCTGGGCTAAGTTTCCAGAAACTGGATGGTAACTTAGCCTGGAAGAATACTTGCGCAAGTTAGACTAACTGAATAATCTACGTACAGTAGTTTTATCAGCATGAGCTGATTATAGCCTGAGGGACGATAACTTGTTGTTGTTCCGGAAAAATGCCAGCTGTGCCATTAGCTGCAACCAGTATTTAAATGATAACTTATACCAACAGTTGCGCCTCCCCACTCTGGTTAAGGTCAGCTTTTTCTCCAACAGACTTGATTGGCGATCGCTTCAGCAGATCAGGAACTTTGGAACAAAAATGTTACTAGGTCACCTTTCCCCAAGCTAATGCGATCGCCCGTGCGCAACCGATGTCGATTGCCGCTAGATAGGGGAGTGTGATTGATATAAGTGCCATTAGCGCTGCCAACATCTTCAATGTAGTAGGTATCTCCTTCAACTCGGATATCAGCATGAACTCGGGAAACAATCTCAGAGTTGGGAAAACCAGACACATCAATATCAGGCGGGATCTGATCGTTAGGCTTACCGATATGAATTACTGACAAGTGCAACGGCAGTTCTATAACCGTATTGGTTTGCAGGTGCAACAAACGAACTGACTGGATCTGTAACTGAGTTTTTGCTGCTTCCGTAGCTGGTATAGGAGGTGGGGTTGGAGTACTGCTACTAGGGACTGGTGGAGTAGCAACGCCACTAGCAGTGGGTTCTGGAAGAGGCGGGACTGTTGATGGGGGAGGAGTGGTGCTTTCGGCTTCGACATTTCCCGCTTGGCTGACGATAGTCGCTGGCATTGGAGATTCAGAACTAGCAGGTATGGGATCTGGTGTAATCAGTGGGTCAAGGGGCATCAAATCCGGCAGATCTGGTAAGGGATTGGATACGGATGTCTCTTGTTCCGCTGGCGCAGCAGTTGTTTTCAAGTTAAAACCACACTGACCGCAGAAACTAGCGTCGGTCTGAACAGTAGTACCACAATTAGGGCAACTGGTGGTTGCCGGTAAAGGGGTATAACAGGCTTCACATTGGGTAGCACCCTCCGGATTTTGGTGATTGCAGTTAGGGCAAACAATCATAAAACCTCCTTGCAGCCATTAGCCGTCCTCCTTAATCAAAACACAGCGAACGGTCAGATTTTAATACATCTTCAGGATGAGGGATGAATTACGAGGGCTGAAATAAGAAATCAACCTAAATTACCTCATCCCTCCTAATTCATCCCTCATACCTCATCCCTCCTGCCAGCGTCCTGCCTCGCTATCTAATAGCCACCAAAGTTCTCCCTGAGGCTGAATTAACCGAGCTGGATAAGTCATAGGGTCGGCATCGGAGGCAAAGATCTGAGATAATGCTGTTTGTTTGCTGGCACCAGCAACTAGAAAAATAATGCAGTGAGCCTGGTTGATCAGTGGGGCAGTAAAGGTGATCCGGGGCTGACCATCTTTATTGCCGACAGTCACTAGGCGGTCTCGGACGTGCAGGGCTTCTGTATTAGGAAACAGGGAGGCTGTATGAGCGTCATCACCAATGCCCAATAAAATAACATCAAACTGGGGAAATTCCCCTACCGATGTCTTGAAGAAATCGTATAGTTGGGCTTCATGCTTGGAGGCATCAGCTTCTGGTGTCACTCCGTCTGTGGGCATGGGGTGAATATTAGTTTCTGGAATATTAACCTTACTCAACCAGGCGCTACGTGCCATCCCTTGATTGCTATCCGGATGGTCAGCCGGAACATAGCGTTCATCGCCCCAAAAAATATGAATTTTCTCCCAAGGGAGGTCTTGGGTAGCGATCGCCTCATACAATGGCTTGGGCGTACCGCCTCCGGCTAAGGCAATAGTACAGCGATCGCGCTCCTGAATTGCAGCTTGCATCTTGGTCACGACGAGGTCAAGCGCTCGGTTAATGAGTGCGGCTTTATCTGGCAAAACTTCAACAATTTGGTTCATAAACCTTTGAGTTCATTTCGACATAAATATAAAGAAACATAAATTGAGAGCCAAGTAATGAGGTGTACCCGAGGAGAATAGCTTTAATTAATGCTTGGGACAGGCTCTAGCTTTAGGAATCATCTTATCCCATGAGTTAATATGGGCACGTCCCCCTAGTGAAGCTGTCCTTTGACTTTCCGGGTACTCTCACCCTCAGCGAAAAAATAGCCAGAGCAGGTAGATTGCCCAGTAAAGTGGAAATTGGCCGAGCGCATTTCTCGAAGACATAGCCCATGAAAAGTAGTTCTATCTATTCCCCCTTCACAGCTCTGACATTAAAGATTGTCGGACTGATCATGATCGTATCCTCTCTGCTGGATTACATCATTTTGGCAATTCCCTTTCAACCCCTAAAGCCCGAGTGGCAGTTCGGTTTTACAACCGCTATGGTCGATCGGGGCATCATCCCCATGGTGGGTATAGGATTTTTGGTAGTAGGGTATTGGATTGGTAACAGTGACAGTTCTTCACTACCAGAGCGAAGGTCTGTTGCCACTGACCTGCGGTTTTGGACGTTTATCCTAGCTAGCCTATTGGGGTTAATCTTTCTGTTGTTAGTACCGCTGCACTTCAACAATGTTNNGCGTACAAAGCGATCAGGCTCTGCAAAAGATTGGTCAACAAGCCCAACAAGCCGAAACCCAACTGGAAGCTCAAACTCAGCAAGTCAATACCCTAATCAAAGATCCCAAGCGGCTGGAAGAGCTAGAAAAAGCCATTGATAGCGGACAAGTTCAAGGAGAACAGCTCCAGCGCTTACAGGCAGTTAGGGAGCAATTGCAGGCACTCAAACAAGACCCGAAAGCTCTCAATCAAAGAGTGGAGCAGGCTCAAACTCAAATTCGCAGTGGCAAGCTAGAAGCTGAAAAACGGGCAAGAACCGAGGCTTTGAAAGCAGGTTTGCGAACTGGTCTGAGCAGCTTGCTTTTAGCTATTGGCTACAGCATTATTGGCTGGATGGGATTGCGTAGCTTAGGGGGTTAAATCAGCTCTTACCTCACCTAGCTAAATACCCTCTTTGGGTTTCCAAGAAAGTCGTCCGTATTGCCAGTTAAGGTTATGCCAATTCCCCCTGTCTCTGCACACCGGGCTTCTGGCATCGGCGACACTAGTGCATGGTAATTAGGATGTCCTATTTTGACTAGTTTTTTATGCTGAGCTTGACATGTTCTCGATTTATATCCTGACCTACAACGAAGAACTGGATATCGCGGCTTGTATTGAGTCAGCACAACTCTCCGACGACATCATTGTTGTGGATTCCTACAGTAGCGATCGCACCGTAGA
>DNXU01000151.1:0-4758 GCA_003505715.1 Cyanobacteria bacterium UBA8803
CCTACACCCCACGCCCTACTTTTCTGACCTCTCAAACTGATTATGAAACGGCTGTCCTCCAAGCTAAAAAATACATCCAAGCTGGGGATATTTTTCAGGCGAATCTTTCCTTAAGGTTTGAAGCCATCACCTCAGCAGAGAGCTGGGAAATTTACCGCACTCTACAGCGAATTAATCCTTCTCGCATGAGTAGTTACTGGCAAACTCCTTGGGGTGATGTAATTAGCTGCTCTCCCGAACGACTTGTACAGCTACAAGGACGGAAGGTAGAAACCCGGCCTATTGCTGGAACGCGATCGCGGGGTGCCACTACTGCAATAGATCGACAACTAGCACAAGACCTAATTACCAATACTAAGGAACGGGCAGAACATATTATGCTCGTTGATTTAGAGCGCAATGACCTGGGGCGGGTGTGCGAGTGGGGATCGGTAGTAGTTGACGAACTCTTAACCATTGAGCGCTACAGTCATGTGATGCACCTGGTCAGCAATATTACAGGCACTCTGGGTGCCGACTGCGATACCGTTGACCTGATCCGCGCCCTGTTTCCTGGTGGTACGATTACAGGTTGCCCCAAAGTACGCTGCATGGAAATTATTGAGGAACTCGAAGGGATACGCCGCAGTTTGTTTTATGGTTCCTGTGGTTATCTTGACCAACGGGGCTACTTGGATTTAAATATTTTAATTCGCACCCTCTTATTTAGCCCTAACTTCCCTGGATTGGGGGCTGAGTCATCTCCTCAACCCCGCACTCCCAGCCCAGGACTGAGAACTGCTAAGATTTGGGGTCAAGTTGGAGCTGGTATTGTCGCCGACAGCGATCCAGAAAAAGAATGGTACGAATCTCTCCATAAAGCGCAGGCTCAAATAGCTGCAATTGGCGCTTTGAGCTGATAAGCTGCTAAATATACTTTCAGCAATGGTCGTGTCGAATATATCTCCTTATTGAGAATAGACAAGGGGAACACCTGCGATCGCAGCTGCTGTATTATTTTTACAACCTGCAAGAGTCTGCTTAGTTCTGGTTTATCTACCAGAGTCTTCATCTCTCCTTTACAAAAGGCAATTTTCGGCTGCATTTTATGTGATATAAACGTTTGAGGGTTATGGCTCTTGCTGAGTCACCTAAGTAGTAGGTAGTAGAGAACTATTCTCAAGAACAGCTACTCCTGTAGAAATTTTAACCAATTAGTCTTTTTACCTAGAATCATGCTTTATACGTTCCAAAACTTTTCAAATGGTTATACTCAGTTGTCTAACACGCTCTCTCACAGCTCTATCGCAGGTTTTTAATGGAAACCTATCTGAATCACCCAACGTTTGGTTTGCTTTTTCGAGTTTGCATGGTTGAAGAGAACCAGGAATTGTTCACCACTCTTTATGCCCAGCGCCTATTTTTTTTGGTAACCACTAGCCCCAATGGCCTTGCCTTTGAACCGATCAGTCGTTCAGATGCTCGCCAGTTAGTGGAAAATCGCCTCCGCCTGCTCCGTCGCATGGGTTTATCCAAAGACTTAGAGCAGCTTCAAAGGATTCATCAGCAAACCTTCCAATGAGAAGTTCCTCTTCTATTCCTCATCCTTGAATAGGGAACATAGTAGTAACAGTCACAACATCACTCAACTTGCCCTGATTGACTCCTACCCCCATCCCTCTATCATCCTTCATCCCTCATCCTTAATGATGACTGGCTCAATTGCAGAACGCATTGCCAATATTCGTCAACAGCTACCGCCGGAAGTTAGGCTGATTGCTGTCACCAAGAAGGTGCCAGTAGATGCCATGCGAGAGGCGTATGGGGCTGGAATTCGGGATTTTGGCGAAAGCCAAGTTCAAGAAGCAGCAGCCAAACGCTCTCTTTTGCAAGATTTGCCAGATGTAACATGGCATTTAATTGGGCATCTTCAGAGCAACAAAGCCAGAAAAGCTTTAGAAGAGTTTCAGTGGATTCATTCTTGTGACAATCTCCAGCTAGCTCAGCGACTGAATCGATTAGCTACTGAGCTATCCTTAAAACCACAAGTCTGCCTCCAGGTGAAGATGGTGCCCGATCCCACGAAATATGGTTGGACTGTACCAGAACTATTAACAGATTTACCAGAACTAGATCAGTGCGAGGCGCTGCAAATTCAAGGATTGATGACGATTCTCCCCCTCGGTTTGTCGCAACAGGAGAGTATAGAAGTCTTTGAGCGTACCCGCGCCCTAGCCCTTGAAATTAGGCAACAAAGCTGGTCAACTCTACAAATGCACCAGCTTTCTATGGGTATGTCAGGAGATTACCTTCTCGCCGTAAAAGCTGGTGCGACTATGGTAAGGCTAGGACAAATCATTTTCGGCGACCGAATTGCCTGAACTAATCCCCGCGCTCACGCCGAAGTCTGTCTTATTTTCAACTAAGATTGGTAATCCCGCCCTTTTTAGCAAGACAACTCTTATGATAGGTATTGTCGTCGGAGAAAGTTATTTGGCGTTTCTCGCGGGATCTGTGGTAGGCTACCTGTTTTCTTCAAGAGTAGTGTATACTTTTGACTTCCTTGTACCCAGAGGTTATTAGGGAAGAGAAGCTGCCTGCCTTATAGACATACTGCCGGAGGCTTCTATGCCTGGGGAAGTATTGACAATTCTCCGAATGACTAGCCGTGTAGCGCAGCGACGATCTCTTGGCGGTTGGGAAATCAGCCCTAAATGTCCTATTCCCTTCCCTGGACTCAAGGATCAACTCTATAAAGGAGGAGGTGAGCAAGAGGCGAGGTCTTACATGCTCCTGCCTCAAAAAGGGTTGATGATGGGGTTTCCCGTGTCAAACTAAAGTTGTGATGGAGAGTGAATTGTTATGAACAACCTTTTTAACAAGCTCCGAGATTTTGTAGGTCTCAACGAGCCGCCGGAATATGAAGAGGAGTATTACGACGATGGAGATTCCTACCAAAATGTCTATCAGCAAGAACAGCCTCCTCAAACGCCGCCAGAGGAAGAACGTCCTCAGCGACGCCGCGTTCGGGAACGTACAGTTGTAGGAGCAGAATCAGGAATTGGAGCAAGTGCAATGAATAATGTGATTGGTATGCCTGGAGCGGTTAATGGAATTTCAGAAGTTGCCGTGATTGAGCCGCGCTCTTTTGAGGAAATGCCGCAGGTCATTCAGGCACTCCGAGAGCGTAAGTCAGTGGTCTTAAACTTGAGCATTATGGACCCAGACCAAGCGCAACGAGCCGTAGACTTTGTCGCGGGTGGCACTTACGCCATCGACGGTCATCAAGAGCGCATTGGTGAAAGTATATTCTTATTTACTCCTAGCTGCGTTCAGGTCAGCACTCAATCTGGTGTTGTGCATGAAGTGAGTTCGTCTCAAACCCGTCCTTCTCGTCCAGCGGCTCCAGCTCCTGCCTGGGCATCTGAACAAGAGCGCATGGCTCAGTAGGATGTGAGAGCGTTTGATTTTAGATTGGCAGCTAAAATCGTAAATCCAAAATTGTCTTTAAAAAGGGGTGCTTGATTGTCCGTTCAGCTTGGCTTAGTTGGTGGCGGGGTAATGGGAGAAGCCATATTATCCCGCCTGATCGCTCAGCAAATTTATCATCCCGATCAGATCCTAGTCAGCGATCCCCAAGAGCAACGACGGGAATTTTTGGTGCAGCAATACGGGGTTCAGGTGACCTCGGATAACCGAGCTGCGGCGGCAGCATCGGAGATCTTACTCCTGGCAATTAAGCCTCAAGTGTTCGAGGCAGTGGCTAGAGATCTAGATCTGGGGGATGATCCCAACCACCAAGCATCAGGGGAACAGCCAGTGGTCATTTCCATTTTAGCTGGTGTAGGTTTGAGCCGATTGGAAGCGGTTTTTGGGCATCATCCTGTAATTCGGGCAATGCCCAATACCCCAGCAACGGTAGGGGCAGCTATTACAGCGATCGCACCGGGCAAAGCTGTTAATCCCAGCCACATGGCGCGAGCAAAAACCATCTTTGGGGCAGTAGGCGAGGTGGTAGAGGTAGCGGAAGACTTGATGGATGCTGTTACAGGACTGTCTGGTTCAGGGCCGGCTTATGTGGCAATTGCGATCGAAGCCCTAGCTGACGGTGGTGTAGCGGCGGGGTTACCGAGAGCGATCGCCTCACAATTAGCCCTTGCTACCGTATGGGGCACCGCCCGATTGTTGCAGGATAAACAAATGCATCCTGCCCAACTCAAAGACCAAGTAACAAGTCCCGGCGGTACCACCATTGCTGGTATCACCCAGCTAGAGCGTGCTGGTTTCCGCTCAGCTCTCATTGAAGCAGTTCAGGCAGCTTATCGGCGCTCTCAAGAATTGGGTAATTAGGGAATGGGTGATTGGTGATTGGTGATTGGGAATAGAGAACTAGCTGCTTTTTACTTCTGAGTTTAGTGGTTGCCCGATTTGAGGTTCGGTGCCGTTGAGAAGTCTTTGGATATTGCTGTGGTGTCGCCATATAACATATAGCCCAGCAATACCCGCAAAGATCTGGTAGGGCAGGGGTTGCCCCAGGAGAATCATTAGAACAGGAACGGCGATCGCACTGGTAATGGAACTTAGGGAGACAATGCGCGACAGTGCTAGGGCGATCGCAAATATTCCTAATGTGCCCAAACCAACCAACCAAGACATGGCTAGTAAAACGCCTAAACCTGTGGCAACCGATTTACCTCCAGTAAAGTTAATCCAAACAGATTTACTGTGACCGATTAAGGCCATAAAGGCGACTAAAGCAACTAGCCAGGGTTTCCAGAG
>DNXU01000151.1:4775-5071 GCA_003505715.1 Cyanobacteria bacterium UBA8803
ACGGAGGTGCCTGTTAGAGCATAGAAAGCATAAACCAAAGCAATTGCTCCTGCTCCTTTAGCCGCATCAACCAGCAAAACTACCGCACCAGGGCCTTTGCCCAAGGTTCTCAAAACATTGGTAGCACCTGTAGAACCCGAACCCTGTTCCCGAATATCAATTCCCTTCAGCAAACGACCTGCAAGATACCCTGTAGGTATAGAGCCGAGTAAATAAGCAACAACAATCAGTAAGGTAGTCCAACTTAACTCAAGTACCATGGTGTCCAAGATAAGGGATGAGGGTGTGAGGGTGTG
>DNXU01000151.1:5252-6669 GCA_003505715.1 Cyanobacteria bacterium UBA8803
AACCAACAACCAACAACTATTTAATAGTCATAGGTAGACATTTGCTGAGGATCGGGAGCAAAGGCTAACCACAGGGGAAATTGTAGTAGTGAGAGACTGATTTTATCTTCTGTCTCGTCAATAATAATTAGGGGTGNNGGTAGTAGCTTTTGGGTTACTAAACGATCGGCTTTTTGCACTAGAGCAGGTGCTTCCTCAAATAAGCTGACTCCCCGTTCTGGACCAAAATCACTGCGGGAGATACCCAGGCAGTCCTGCAATCCCCGCCGCCATTCTCCTAGCCGTTCGGGTGTGTTGGCTAGGATGAGCGTCCGCAAGCGATCGCCGTACAGGGTGCGTAGGATGGAAATTGTGGCTGAGGCGACCAAAATATTTTGCAGGCGACTGCCCATGGTGCGGCTCGCTCCTCGACCCCCTTGGGAGAAAAACCAATTGCTAACCCTCTCAGCATGAATAGGTTCAAACGTGCGCCGCAGTTGCCAGGGTGGGCCATAGTAATCTGGCATCTTGCGGTATTGGTCGATAATATTGCGAATTTGTTTGACTTGTTCTTGAAATCCCTGCTCGGCAAATTTGGGTGCGATCGGGGTTTCTGAGGGTTGAGAGGCTGCCACTACTGGTTTTGGAACTTCTGGGGGAGCAGAAAGTTCTAACTGTTCGGCAGTTGCAGCCAAATCTTGTAAACTGCCCACTAAATAATCTTTAAAGCCCTGCACTCGAATTGCTAAGTCTTGGGAAACTCCAGCAAAAGTGGTGCGCATTTCAGTACGGATGCGTTCGCGACGGCGTTCTAGTTGTTCAACGGCAATCAAGAGCGCCTGCTTGCGCTGCTCTAGTTCGCTCAAACCCTCTTGAATCATTTGGCTGATCGCAGTTTGGGTTTGAGCTAATTGGTCAGACAGAAGCTGGCTCTGAGTTGCCTGTAAAGCTAAAATTTTCTGTCTCAACTCCTTTTCTTGATGCTGAAGTTCAGCAACAGTTTGAGTTAAATCGGCTAAGTCTTTCTCTTTGCCTAACGGCTGAACCGCTTCAATTCCAGCCTTGAATTCTACCAACTTGTTTTCCTCTCCAGTCTGTTGGGGAACCCATTGAGGGCCGGAACTTAGCTGTTGCGAATCATCCGACACCTCAACCTCTGGCTGTAGCTCTAGCTTTTGTATATCAAACTCCTCAACAGTTAGCTGCTGTTTTTGTTCTTGTTCCTGGGTTTGTGATTCTTCTGAATTCATCTAAAAACCTCCCTGGAGACTGACGTGAGGGGTCAGCTTAACGGGAGAGGAAAGGGAGGCCGTCTATAGCAGTTCTGTCCGCAAATCCCGTTAAAGCTAACAACAATGTAGATCAAATATAGTAGTCGCTCATGAACTGCTTGTACCAGAACACAGAAAAACCAAATCCTTCCTCCCTCATCCCTCAT
>DNXU01000151.1:6718-8147 GCA_003505715.1 Cyanobacteria bacterium UBA8803
ATCCCTCATCCCTCATCCTTCTTGCCTCTCCCTCCCCTCTCTCGCTATTTTCCAGCTATGACTGTACTGCCAAGCCACCAATTCGCCTAAATTCTAGGACAGCGTTGTTCCAGACAAGTGTTTAGTTGCTTGGGGTCAAACAAAATTGGTAGAAAGTGGATGCTCTTGATTTCCTTGAAATAAAACAAAATCGGCAGCTGCGGCCAAAAAATACGCCAATTTTGCCAGTCCTGATAGGGAAAACGCCGAATTAGGGTCTGGGAGCGATAAATATCCAAAGCTGTTTCGGTAAATTTCAGACGGATGGTTACGGCCTGGAACATCAGGAACAGCCCAAAAAAGGCGATCGCTAAACTCACCCAGATTTGGATCAGTATCATCGGCAAGGCAGCCATGATTAGCACCAAAGGCAGTGCGTAGCTGGGTGAGAGTTCAACAGTTTGTGTCGATGTAGAAGAAGCAGTAGCAGAAGTCACTTCGCACCAAATCTCTCTCAATCCTGTAACAATTCCATTGTGGCATCCTCTAGCCACATTCTTGCTCTCTCCTCTTGCTCTCATCCCTCATCCGGAGTCCCTCATCCTTCCTCCCTGTCCCTATTTTCCAATTAGCCCATACTGATTACCGCGCTGCCTGTTCCTTGGAACATGAGCCAGGACAAGAAAAAGTTGCTGATAAAGATCGCTAGCAAAGCGGTGACCACAGCAGTAGTGGTTGATTTTCCTACACCTTTGGCACCACCAGTTGTGGTTAACCCCCAGCTACAACCGATGATGGCAATCAACGCCCCAAACACGACAGCTTTAATCGCAGCCGAACATAGATCCCAAACTTCTAGGAAGTTACGAGCTGAATCAAGAAAGACATTATGGGGAATACCATAGAGGCTCACTGCCACCAACACCCCGCCAGCCATGCCGAGAATAATTGAGAGGATCGTCAAAAGCGGCAGCATTAAACAACAAGCAATTACTCGAGGAATGACGAGGTAATCAATTGGGTCAGTTTTGAGCATATAAAGTGCGTCAATTTGTTCAGTCACGCGCATCGTACCAATTTCAGCCGCAAATGCCGAACCCACTCGTCCTGCAATAATTACAGCAGTAAGTACTGGCGCTAATTCACGACTTAATGCCAGCGCTAAGACCCCTCCTATGGCCGTTGTCGCGCCAAAATTGATGAATTCTCGCGTCACCTGAATAGTGAAGACCATGCCAATCACAGTAGCTGTCAGCAGAGCAATCAGCAGCGATGCCGGACCCACCTCTGCCATTTGGTCAAGGGTGTTGCGCTTATGGATCTTGCCACCCAACAGGTGCAGAAGAACTTGCCCGCCCAAGAAAACTGCTTCTAGCAAGCGACCGAGCCATAACCCCAAGCTGGAATTCAGCTTTGTCTCACTCATGATAATTGGTTGTTGGTTGTTGGT
>DNXU01000506.1 GCA_003505715.1 Cyanobacteria bacterium UBA8803
TCACCCATCACCCATCACCATATCGTAGAAGATAGATTTTACCTTAGATAGCGAGGAGAGTTCAAAAAACTCTGTCTAGGTCACAGGAAAAATCTTACCGTCAGGGGAGAACAACTAGGAAGGCCCAATCTTAGGATTGGGAAACTACCGCTACCGCTATACTCTTGAGAGTTAGCGGTGCAGGAAGTTAGGAAGGCCGAATAATTATTTGTGCAGCAAAAAGCAACAAATAATCCTATGGGTCATCTACGTGCTAACTCCAAGCCAAGTTGACCATGCAACTGCAAGACTTACCCCTCTCTTCAGTGGCTCTCCAACGTGCCATTGATTACCATCCCCTGATGATCGCACCAGAAACTTTCTTAGTAGATGCGATCGCCCTCATGAGTCAGGAACTGAGCCATTGCCCTTGGCGTAGAGACTTGATGAACTCTACCGAAATTGTTCGTGACCGATCTTGGCCCGTCACTGGGGTAGGAATGGCGACACTAGCGTTAACCCAGAACGCTGAATTTGGTTCTGCTGGATGGCTCCAAACAACCATAACGTTACCCGGAAACGGCAGTGGCCATAGCGAGTCAGGGCAAGATTGGTACAAACTATCACCAGATTCAACAAGTATATGGAATCAAGCGCGAGCCAGTTATGTCTTGGTGATGGAGGAGAACCAGTTAGTTGGTTTATTAACGGAACGGGATTTGATCAGATTGGCAGCTTGTGGGATGAACCTAGAGCAGCTCAGAGCTGCCGATGTCATGACTAGGAATGCGATCGCGCTCAAACAATCTGATTTCCAAGATATTTTCACCGTCCTCAACCTATTCGAGCGACATCGCCTTCGCCACTTGCCAATTTTAAATGATGACGGCCAATTAGTGGGAGTTATCACACCAGATAGTATCTGTAAGGCTCTGTGTGAAACGCTGCAAGGATTAGAACAACAAGTCAATCAACAGCAACAATTAATCGCATCCTTAAAAGCTGAAACTACCGATCGCCAGCAGGCACAGGAAATCCTGAGGCAAGTGAATGAAACCTTAGAGATGAGGGTACAGGAACGGACTGCCCAATTGAGCAATCTCAACGAGCAATTGGAGCAGGAAATTTCAGAACGCCAAGGGACGCAAGATGCGTTGCAGCGAGAGTTTGACATATTAGCCCGGGTGATGGAAACTAGTCCTGTCGGGATTGTGATGGTTAATCCTCAGGGGCAAATTGTTCTTGCCAGCGACCAAGCTGAGCGAGTATTGGGTTTGACGAAACAGGAGATGGGCCAACGCAGGTACAACTCTCCTGAATGGAGGATCGCGGACTGTGAGGGCAATTCTTTGCTTGATGAAGAGTTGCCTTTCCAGCAAGTCATGAAGGCAGGTCAACCCTTGTATAACATGGGTCACGCCATTGAAAGGGCGGATGGGCGCAGGATACTGTTGTCGGTTAATGGCGCACCCTTATTTGACGAGACGGGGGAGTTAAAGGGGGTAGTATTTGCTATTGATGATGTCACCGATCGAACGCGGGCGGAGCAAGAATTGCGGGAGACTAAAGAGCAGCTAGAAGTTATCCTGCAAGGTATTGCTGATGGCATTAGCGTGTTAGATGGAACAGGGCAGCTGATCTACGTAAATGATATAGCTGCTAGAACCGCAGGCTATTCTTCAGCTGTAGCGATGTTGCAGAACTCCCCTAGTCAGGGATGGTTCGACCAGTTTAAGATTATGGATGAGTCAGGCCAGCTCTTCCCCATAGCTCAACTCCCCGAAACAGTTGCCCTCCAAGGGATCGAGACTTCAGCCCAAACTCTATGTATGTTAGACTTAGCCACAGGCGAGGAGCGCTGGTCAGTAGTCAAAGCCACACCTATCTTTGACGAGTATAGAAAAGTTAGGTTTGTAGTCGTGGTTACCCACGACATTACCGAGCGCAAGCAAGCCGAGCAAGCATTGCTGCAACTTAATGAAGAGCTAACAGGTTGGGTAAGCGAACTCAGAACCCGCAACCGCGAAATGGGACTGCTAGGGGAAATGAGCGATTTCCTGCAAGCCTGCTTGACTCAAGAAGAAGCCTACGGAGCGATCGCGGCTTTGGTAGAACCCTTGTTTCCAGGTACTTCCGGAGGGGTGTTTACGATTAATGCTTCCAAGCACTGGGTTGAAGCCGTTGCCACTTGGGGCACATCCCTCAGCAGTCAGGTACTGTTCACTCCGAATGAATGTTGGGCATTGCGACGAGGGCGGGTTCATGTAGTTAATTCTACCCAATCCGGTTTACTGTGCCCGCACGTCCACCACGACCCATCCCCGACTCAATCACTCTGCGTACCGATGATAGCACGGGGGCAAGCGATGGGAATTTTATATTTAAGTTCGCCTAAACCGGGGCAATTGACCGAAGCCAAACAAAGCTTAGCGGTAACGGTTGCCGAACATCTAGCCCTCTCTTTAAGCAACCTCAAACTTCACGAAACCCTCTCCATCCAAAGCATTCGCGATCCCCTCACTGGTTTATTCAATCGGCGTTACATGGAAGAATCCTTAGAACGGGAACTTCATCGCGCCCAGCGTAAAAAGCAACCGATGGGCATCGCGATGCTAGATATCGATCACTTTAAACAGTTCAACGATACCTTTGGTCACGAAGCTGGGGATGCTGTACTCCGCACCTTGGGTCAGTTTTTGCAACGAAATATCCGAGCTTCAGATATTGTCTGCCGCTATGGAGGTGAAGAGTTGCTCTTAATTTTACCAGAAGCCTCCTTAAAAGATACCACCCAGCGAGCCGAGGAAATCCGCCAAGGGGTGAAGTGCCTCAACGTCGAACATCGCCATCAATCCCTCGGTGCCATCACCGTATCCCTAGGAGTTGCTAGCTTTCCAGATAACGGCGTCACCGGAGAAGCCTTAATTGCAGGAGCAGATGCAGCACTTTACCGTGCCAAGGCCGAGGGACGCGATCGCGTAGTAACGGCAGGTGAAGAGATAAACGTAAGATATGATGGCTGAATTGAGAATAGGGAGCAGGGAATAGGGAACACAGGAATAAGAATTTTCCTGCGTTTTAAGTATACGCAGTTCAAAATAGCTACTTATTTCTCACCCAAAAACTAGAATTAATCTCTGCGAACCTCTGTGCCAACCTCTGCTTTGCCTCTGCGTTAAAACCTTTTTCAATTCGCCCAAATACGATACTATGGTTTCTACATTTCCCACCCCCCAATCGGTTGACCTGTCTAAGATTAGATTTAATATTCGCGCCCTACAACCTCAGTTGATAGAATGGCGCAGGCATCTCCATCAGCGACCGGAACTAGGCTTTCAAGAGCAACAGACGGCTGAGTTTATCTCAGAAAAATTACAAGCTTGGGGAATTGAGCATCAAACTGGTATTGCCAAGACGGGTATTGTCGCTACTATTGCTAGCGATCGCCCCGGCCCAGTTCTCGCTATTCGGGCAGATATGGATGCCCTACCCATTCAAGAAGAAAACGACGTGCCTTATCGCTCCCAGCATCAGGGTATCATGCACGCTTGCGGTCACGACGGACATACCGCGATCGCTCTCGGCACCACTTACTACCTTTCCCGACACCGCGAAGACTTTGTCGGTACGGTAAAAATCATTTTCCAACCTGCTGAAGAAGGGCCAGGGGGAGCAAAACCAATGATTGAGGCGGGGGTCTTAAAAAATCCCGACGCTGACGCCATTATCGGTTTACACTTGTGGAATAATCTACCCCTCGGTACAGTTGGGGTGCGGAGTGGGGCTTTGATGGCTGCGGTAGAATGTTTTCGCTGCACGATTTTGGGCAAAGGCGGACATGGAGCAATGCCTCACCAAACGGTTGATTCCATCGTCGTTAGCGCCCAAGTTATCAACGCCCTGCAAACTATTGTTGCCCGCAATGTTGACCCCCTCGATTCAGCAGTAGTAACGGTGGGAACCTTTCAGGCTGGGACAGCTCTAAACGTGATTGCCGATAGCGCTAAATTAAGCGGCACAGTACGCTATTTTAATCCTAAAATGGAGGGGTACTTGGGTAAAAGGATCGAGCAAACGATCGCAGGCATTTGCCACAGTCAGGGAGCCAGTTACGAACTCGATTATTGGCAGCTTTATCCACCAGTGATCAACAACCCTCAGATGGCCGAACTCGTGCGCTCGGTAGCCTCAGAGGTAGTAGAAACGCCCTTAGGAATTGTACCGGAATGTCAAACGATGGGAGGGGAAGATATGTCCTTTTTCCTCAATGCGATACCGGGTTGCTATTTCTTTTTAGGGTCTGCTAACCCTGTTAAAGATTTAGCCTATCCCCACCATCATCCCCGATTTGACTTTGATGAAGTTGCCTTAGGCATGGGTGTAGAACTATTTGTCCGGTGTGTAGAAAAGTTTTGTAGTTGAATGTCTAGTGCAGGAAGGCTCCAGGGCAGACTTCTGCCTGGGCAACTGTGAAATCTAAACTTTCGGATCTCTCGTACTTATCATGCACTGAGGCGGATATTACTGGGAAAACCAAATCGAGACAAGCCCTCTAGGAATCGCCTACTCTCAGGAGGACTCCATGTCACCATCCATTTACCACCTTATTTTACTGTCAATCATGACTCTGGGGATGGTTTCCCTACAGGGAATTAAACCAACCCTGGCGCAACCCATTACCTCAGATGGTACTACCAACACGATTGTGACTCCTGATGGGAATCATTTTGATATCACTGGAGGGCAGCTATCGGGAGATGGAGCCAATCTTTTTCACAGCTTTAGCGAGTTTGGACTAGATGCCAACCAGATTGCCAACTTCGTTTCCAACCCATCAATTCAGAATATTCTCTCTCGCGTGACGGGTGGCAATGCCTCGTTAATTAACGGATTAATTCAGCTGAGTGGGGGCAACTCTAACTTATTTTTAATGAACCCTGCTGGAATTATCTTTGATTCTAAGGTTCAACTCAATGTCCCAGCCTCCTTTACCGCCACCACAGCTACAGGGATCGGCTTTGCCGACGGCTGGTTTAACGCTATTGGCGTCAATGACTACGCGATGCTAGTGGGAATACCAAGTCAGTTTGCCTTTAACCTATCTCAGCCTGGGGCAATTGTGAATGCAGGACAACTGAGTGTCAATTCCGGACAGAATCTTACCCTACTGGGTGGCACCGTAGTCAGTACGGGTCAGTTGGCGGCACCAGGGGGTCATCTTATCGTAGCATCCGTACCTGGTAGCAGCTTGGTGCGGATCAGCCAACCGGGACATTTACTGAGTTTAGAAATTTCTCCTTCTCCCTCTGTTCCCCTCACTCCTCTCTCCTTAGCTGAACTGCTGACAGGTAGGGCAACAGGTTTAGTCGTAAATCAAAACAGTGGAGTGCAACTGGGAGGTTCTGGTGTACCAGTTGAGGAGGGGGATGTCGTTGCCAACCAGGTAACCGCAGGGACAGCCTTGCTCTCGGCGCAGCATAACCTGACGCTGGTAGAGAGCCAGTTGACTACAGCTAGGGATTTGCAGTTGCTGGCAGGGGATACTGTCCTAGTACGGGATACGGTGACAAATCCCTTGATCGCTCAGGCCGGTGGCACGCTCCTAATTCAGGGCAACCACAGCGTTGATATCGTGGCTCTGAATCATAGTGCTAGCGGTCTTTTTTCCGGTGGCGATATGATATTGCGATCGGCGAACCCTGTGGGGGGAGATGCTCATTACTGGACGGGTGGTGATTTTCGCATCGAGCAACTCGACGGGAATTTGGGAGATTTTTCTAGTCCCCAAGACCCCATTATTCTGGCCAGTGGAGATGTTACCATGGGCAACTATAGTGGGGCTTCCCTGCATATTTTGGCGGGTGGTAGCGTTACTATCGGTAATATTGCAATTACCGGAACCGATAGCGCCAATAATAGTATTAATCCAGCTCACCCCGATCCCTTCCTCGCGAGTTTGGCAAATGTCACCCGATCTGATGGGACTTCCCTGGTAATTAACGGTAGCACCCAACCTACTTTAGATATAAGAGCGGGAATTGATTGGAGTTCTTTACCGGGTTTTCCAGGAGATCTGGACAGCAGCGGTGTGGGTGCGGTTTTTGGGATGGGTGCTACGGGTACGGATATCACGATTACCGGGCAGGTTACTAATAATGGAGGAGTGGTATTTTTAACCAACCGATACAATCCCAACCTTCTGTTACCAGATGGTACTATTCGAGTGCCAGGAATTAATACGAGTGCCTCTACTGGTAACGGTGGTTCAGTCACGATTGATTCGCGCAGTAATATCGAGATTCCGCTAAACGTTCCAGGTAATGTCGGGATCAATTCTTCTGGAACGCCCGGTAATGGCGGTAATATCACCCTTTTAGCTGAAAACAGTATTAATATCCTGTTTGGGATGACTGCTAATGGGGGAAGTACAGGGGATGGCGGTCAAATTCTGCTGAATGCCTTAGGTGACATAAGTATTGGGAACACTGGCATCAACTCCAGAGGCCAGAATGGGGGTGAGATTACCTTGGATGCAAGTGGCAATATTGACCTGATTGATGTGTTCTCGGTGGGTAACAATGGCCAGGGTCGCGATATCACTATTAAGGCGGGGGGCAATATTAATAGTGATGGTATTGCTAGTAGAGGTACATTAGATGGTGGTGATATTGAGCTAGTTAGTGGAGGCATCATTGATACCAGCCAAAAAGGTGACAATGGTGGTATTGCCTCTTGTCTGATTAGTTCGGGTGTCTTTTGCGGTAGTGGTAGTACTGGCAATATCTCAATTCAAGCTCCCACCACCATTATTTTAGGAGGCTTTGATGGTAATGACCCCAATAATACGGCGACCTTGAAGGGTAACGAAATTACTGTCACCAGTGACCTGATTAACTTGATGCTCAATGGAGCGCCCAGTGATACTGCCATCATTGGAGTCTTGGGTACTGGGGCAGTTACACTCAACGGTAACGTTGCCTTCAGCCCTACCCTGAAGATTAACTCTACCGGAAGTGCGATCGCAGTTAACGGGATGCTGGCGGGAATAAATTCGACACTCAACAATGCTTTGCTAGAGCTTAGCGCTGCCGGAGATATTGCCGTAGGCTCTATTAATTTCCCTGGCGGAATGGTTGATATTAAAACGAACAGCTTTTTCCGAGCATCAAGTACTTTTACCGATATCAATGGCACAACTGCTAGCATCTCTACTGCTAATGGCAGCGGAACTGGCGGTGGAATCTCCATTCAGCATGGGGGTGGCCCGTTAAAAACTCCATTTACGGTAGGGTCAGATTATAACGGCACTAATGGTACAGTGGGTGCGATCGCGACGAGCCTTGACAATCAAATTACCTCCGGTGTCTATCCTAGTCCCTTCAGCCAGGGCAATATTAGTCTGATTACGACGGCTATAGATCCCCCACCACCACCCCCCCCACCAC